>NZ_JBHWAQ010000020.1:76957-164643 GCF_042743475.1 Streptomyces sp. NPDC059534 | reverse complement strand
GAGGAGCAAGCCGCGCCTTGGCCAGGGTTGCTCCTCTTGTCGTTCGGCGGCTTGCCGCCGCTGGGTCGCGCCGCAACGCGGCTCCGCTTTCACGCTCCAAGGCACGCACAACCACAGACACCACCCCCTCTCTTTTCCTAAGAAGAGAGACGCTGCGTCACCCGCGTCACGAGCACCCGGAAAACGGCCTGCCACCTGCGACTACGGCCGTGACGCAGACACTCGACGGCTGCGTCATCCCGCGTCACCCGCGTCACCGGTGACAAAGCCCCGCGTCACCGATGACGCACCCCCAAAGCCCCCGCGTCACCGAAAACCACAGGTCAAACGCACAAGTGACACGCAGGACGCAGTGACGCAGAAATCACCACCTCGGACACACAGGAACGCGAACACCCTCATCACTCACCGAAGGAGTTCCATGGCACGCCAGCCGATGCTCAAGCTCCCCGAGGTCCTGACCGAACTCGACATGAGCCGCGCCGCCTTCTACCGAATGCGCGCCCGTGGGCAGGGCCCGCGACTCATCAAGCTCCCCAACGGGCAGCTCCGCGTTCGCCGTTCGGACTTGGACGGCTGGCTGTCCGAGTGCGAGGAGAACGCCGCCTAATCCACCCGGCTTCGAGGGGCTCGCCGCTGGCGGGCCCCTCGACTATCTGGAGAGCCATGCTTACGTACGACGTAGACATCTGGTCCATTCGACAGCGCAAGGGACGCCCCAAGCCGTTCGAGCTGCGGTGGCGGGTCGGTGAACGCCCACACTCTCGAAGCTTCAAGCTCAAACCGCAGGCGGAGGGCCGCCAGTCCGAGCTTCTGGCCGCGCTGCGCAATCGGGAGCAGTTCGACGAGGAGACCGGACTGCCCGCGTCGGAGTTCGAGGCGCTGACCACGCCCACCTGGTACGAGCACGCCACCGCGTACGTGCTGATGAAGTGGCCGAAGGCAGCGGCCAAGCACCGCGCGAGCATCGCCGAGACGCTGGCTAACGTCACGCCGGCGTTTGTCTCCAGCTCGCGCGGTGCACCGGACCCCGCCGTGCTGCGCAAGGCACTGTACGGGTGGGCGTTCCGGGCGGCGCAAGACGAGAGCGGCGCGCTTCGGTTGCGTCATGAGGTCGAACAGCCGCCGGCCGACGTCGCTGCGGCGCTCACGTGGGTCGCCGCTAACACCTACAAGATGACGGAAGTCGCCCGGTCGGACCGACTGCGTGCCGCCCTGGACGCGATCGCCAAGACGCTCAGCGGGAAGGCCGCCGCAGACAACACCGTCAACCGCAAGCGCATGGTGTTGAGCAACACTCTGCGTTACGCCGTGGAGCGGATGATCCTCCCCGCGAACCCTCTGGGCCGCGTGGACTGGACGGCCCCTGTAAGAGACGACGAGGTCGATTTCCGTTACGTGCCCAATCCGGAGCAAGCCGCTGCTCTCATCGGGGCGGTACGCGGGCTCAGCGCGCGTGGTGAGCATCTGGCCGGTTTCTTCGGGTGTCTCTACTACGCCGCCATGCGACCGTCGGAGATCGCGGCCCTGCGCGCGGAGGACTGCACCCTGCCTAGGTCAGGCTGGGGCGAACTGATCCTCGCCGGTAGCCGTCCGGAGGTGGGCTCGGGGTGGACCGACGACGGGAAGTCGTACGACCAGCGCGGCCTCAAGCGCCGAGCCCGTACCGCGACCCGGTCCGTGCCCATCCCGCCCGTCCTCACGGCGATGCTCCGAGACCACCGGGAGCGGTACGGGACGGCTGATGACGGCCGACTCTTCCGGGCTGCAGAGGGAGGGCGGGTCAGGTCAACGGAGTACTGCGCTCTCTGGGATTCGGCACGCCCCAAGGCTCTATCGGCGAAGGAAACCAAGACGCCCCTCGCGGACGTCCCGTACTCCCTCCGCCACGCGGGGGTATCCCTGTGGATCAACTCGGGGGTGGACCCCGTGGAGGTTGCGCAGCGGGCGGGTCACAGCCTCACCGTCCTCTTCCGGTTCTACGCCAAGATCTTGAAGGGTCAGCAATCCCGCGCGAACGCGCTCATCGAGAAGGGCCTGAACGGCGGCTGAGTCCCCGAGCCTGGCCCACACATAGCCCATACGCGCTGGTCAGAACCGGGATATGGGCGATCCAAGGTGAGACAGGGTGAACACAGAGGGCGGGCCCCGGATTCCGGGGCCCGCCCTCTGACCTGCTACTTCTCTGACCTGCAAGCGGTGGGTGTGGGATTTGAACCCACGGTGACTTGCGCCACGACGGTTTTCAAGACCGTTCCCTTAGGCCGCTCGGGCAACCCACCTGTGCCCCGCTTCACCTGCTGCGGAGCGGCAACAGCCTACCGGGTGGGCGCCGCGGCGGGGGTACCGACCTTTCGGGGGGAGCAGGGGCCGGGGGATGGGGGCCGTGGGGGGTGCGGGGGCCTGGAGGGAGGTGGGTGCCCGGGTGGGGAGGGAGGCGGCGGGATGGGGGGCGACTCTTCGGTCCGGTCAACATGCGGGAACCGGAGGTGAGTTCGTTGTCGTGGGTGCCTGTGTGACGCCCTGCGTCCTGGGTGATCGATCCCCCGAGCGGCGTCCCGCTCTGGGGCGCGTCCCTGATCGGGTGGCTCCTGGTGCCCGCCATCATCGGTGGGGTGGCCGGTCATGTCATCGCCACCCGCATCCAGAGCGTCAAGCAGCTCTCGACGAGCGGGCTCTTCCGGAAGCGCAAGCTCGGCGACAGGCTTCGGCCGCCGTCCCGGATCGCGTACCTGGGGGACTACTTCAACAAGACGCCGGAAGCGCACGCGTTGGTCGACAACTTCGTCCGTCGGGCCCACCGGAACCACTGGCTTCTGGCACAGGACCACTGGGAAGTACTGGTGCGGGACACCATGTGCACGACGGAGTACGCGGAACTGGGGCGGGCCGAGTGCCTGCGGCAGGCCCAGGACCTGACGAGCATCCACGTACGGACCGCCGCCACCGCCGGGCAGTGCGTGGTGTGCGCGGCGCGCCAGATCTGACCGCGCCGCGATGTGGCCATGACGAACAGGAAGGGTTGACGGATGCGTTCACGAAGCGCGGTCGAGATCGCTCGGGCGTCCCTGGCGCTGGCTTACCCCCAGGCCACCGAGGACGGGCTGGACCGGGCCGCACAGCTCATCGTGCGGTGGAGCTCCGAAGGCGTCGGGGAGCGGCTCGACAGCGAGCTCACGGAGCTGCTGCTCCAGGACCTGCAGACGATCACGGAGAGTCCGGTCGGCATCAGGGCCGTCGACGAACGACGGTCGCCCGCCGCCGCACCGGAGCGTCGGGTGTGGCGGCGGGCATCGGAGATTCCCCCGCCCCAGGCGCCCGGCGCGACCACGCGCGCCTGACCTGGCCTGACCTGGCCTGACCTGGCCTGGCTCGCCCCGGCAGCAGCGGAGGGGAGCACCGGACGCCGGTGCTCCCCTCCGCCGTGAACAGCCGGGACCGTCAGCTGTCGCCGGTGCGCTCGCCGAGGGTGACGGTGGCGATGGCGGTCTTGCCGTCGCGCTCGTAGGTGACCTTCACCGAGTCGCCGGGCTTGTGGGTCCAGATCTCGCTGATGAGGGTGGGGCCGCTGTCGATCTGGTGGCCGCCGAAGCCGGTGATCACGTCGCCCGCCTTCAGGCCGGCCTGGGCCGCCGGGCCGTTCGGGGTGACCGGGGCGGTGCCGCCGGCGCCCTGGGTGGCGATCGTGGCGCCGGTGCCCTTGTCGTTCATGTTCACGGTCGCGCCGATCACCGGGTAGACCGGCTTGCCGGTCTTGATCAGCTGCTGGGCGACGTTCCTCGCCTGGTTGACCGGGATCGCGAAGCCGAGGCCGATCGAGCCGGCCTGGGACTGGCCGAAACCGCTGCCGGTGGACTGGATGGCCGAGTTGATGCCGATCACCGCACCGCTCGCGTCGAGCAGCGGGCCGCCGGAGTTGCCGGGGTTGATCGAGGCGTCGGTCTGCAGCGCGCTCATGTACGAGTTGCTGCCGCCGGAGCCGTCGCCCGAGGCGACCGGGCGGTTCTTGGCGCTGATGATGCCGGTCGTCACCGTGTTCGACAGGCCGAAGGGCGCGCCGATCGCGATCGTCGAGTCGCCGACGGCGACCTTGTCGGAGTCGCCCAGCGGCAGTGGCGTCAGCCCCTTCGGGGCGTTCGTCAGCTTGAGGACGGCCACGTCGTACCCCTCGGCCCGGCCGACGACCTGGGCGTCGTACGTCTTGCCGTCGGAGAAGGTCACGGAGAGCGTGCCGCCGTCCGCCGCCGACGCCACCACGTGGTTGTTGGTGACGATGTGGCCTTCCTGGTCGTACACGAAGCCGGTGCCCGTGCCGCCCTCGCCCTCGGCGCCGCCGGACTTCGCCTGGATGGTGACGACGCTCGGCAGCGCCTTCGCCGCCACCGCGGCGACCGTGCCGGGCTCGCGCTTGAAGGAGGCCGGGGCCTCGCCCGAGGTGACCGTGGTCGAGCTGAAGCCGTTGTCGTCGCCGCGCTCGGCCGCCCAGTAACCGATGCCGCCGCCGATGCCGCCGGCGACGAGCGCCGCGACCAGGACCGCCGCCACGACGCCACCGGTCCGCCTGCGGCCCGCGGGGGCGGGCGCCGCGGGCGGGACCGGTGCGCCCCAGGCCGGTACGGCCGGCGGGGGCGGGGGCCAGCCACCGGCACCGCCGGCGGTATCGGCGGGCGCCTGAGCGTGGGCCTGAGCCGGGGCCTGAGCGTACGCGTGGGCCTGGACCTGGGTGGGAGCCTCGCCGTGAGCGGACGTCTGGGCGTAGGCCGGATCAGGGGCGTGCGCCGGCTCGGGGGCGTGCGCCGGGGCCGCTTCGGGGGCCGGGGGCTGGGTGTGGGGCAGGGTCTGGGTCGGCGCCGGCTCGGGCTCCGTGGGGGCGGGCGTCGGAGCGGGGGCCCCCGGAGCCGCGGCCTCGGGCTTCGTCAGGGGCGTCGTCGGGGGTACGGGAGGCGTGGGAGGGGCGGACGGGGCAGCCGGGTCCGCCGGAACCGCCGTGCCCTCGTTCTCGGTGCTCACAGCTCGCTCTCCTCGTTGACTGCGCGGGGTGGTCCTACTGGTCATTACCGGTCATTACTGGTTCCAGGGTGCTGCACCAGCTTTTCCCACCGGGCGTCAGGCCGCTGTAAGGCGGAGCTGTGCATTCGCACCCAGTCCTTTATATAGGGCAGAACGGACATGGATCGGCGTGCCCGCGCCACCCCGCCAATGGCACCATGACGCGGTGACTCACGCACGGCAGCACCCGAACAGCGTCCCCCTCCAGGTCGTCGCCCACCGTGGAGCCTCCGAGGACGCACCGGAACACACCCTGGCCGCCTATGTGAAGGCCATCGAGGACGGCGCCGACGCCCTGGAGTGCGACGTCCGGCTCACCGCCGACGGCCATCTCGTCTGCGTCCACGACCGCCGCGTCGACCGCACCTCGAACGGTCGCGGCGCGGTGTCCGCCCTGGAACTGGCCGATCTCGCGGCCCTGGACTTCGGCACGTGGAAGGGGCGGGAGGAGTCCGGCGAGAGCCCCGACCGGAGCGATCCCGGTTCCACCTCGGTCCTCACCCTGGAGCGCCTCCTGGAGCTGGTCTCCGACGCCGGGCGCCGGGTCGAGCTGGCCATCGAGACCAAGCACCCGACGCGCTGGGCGGGCCAGGTCGAGGAGCGGCTCCTCCAGCTCCTCAAGAGGTTCGGCCTCGACGAGCCCGCGTCCCCCGCCGACTCCCCCGTCCGGATCATGAGCTTCTCGGCCCGTTCGCTGCACCGGATCGCCGCGGCCGCGCCGACGCTGCCCACCGTCTCGCTCGCCCAGTTCGTCACGCCCCGGCTGCGCGACGGACGGCTCCCCGCGGGCGCGCGTATCGCCGGTCCGTCGATCCGGATCGTCCGCCACCACCCCGCGGTGATCCTGCGGCTCCAGAAGGCCGGGCACCAGGTCCACGTCTGGACGGTGGACGAGGCCGAGGACGTGGAGCTCTGCGAGCGCCTGGGCGTGGACGCGATCATCACCAACCGTCCGAAGCAGGTGCTGGCGCAGCTGGGCCGAGACTGACCGACGACGACAGCAGAGGCGATGTCCGCACTTCTCCGTTTTCGTCCCCCTCTCCTTTCCCACCCGTCACAGGACACAGCAGGACTTACAGGGTGTGCACCGGCGCGTTCCGTGTGTACGCGATCGTCACGAGTGCCTCATCGAACGCGGATTGGCCGGTTTCCGGTCCAGGCCATCGGGGCATCCACACGGTGGCGTGGGGCAAAGGAGGTCTCGGGGGTGGCGTTGGTGGTGGCACAGGAGGTGCCCACGTCGTCGAGCATGGCCGTACCCCATGGCCCTGCGGGCGTGGGTGAGGCGAGACACCGGATGCGGGACGAGCTGTACCGCAGCGGGGTCTCCGAATCGGTCGTCGACGACGCGGTGCTGATCCTTTCCGAGCTGCTCAGCAATGCCTGCCGGTACGGCAGGCCGCTGGGGTGCGCGGAGCGGGGCGAAGGCGATGTACGGGCGGCCTGGCGGGTCGACCCGGCGGGCGGGCTCAGGGTCGAGGTCACGGACGGCGGTGGTCCGACACGACCCGTTCCATCGACGCCCTCGGTCACCGCGCGCGGCGGCCGCGGGCTGAACATCATCGGTGCGCTGGCCCAGGACTGGGGCGTACGGGACAGCGCGGCCGGCGAGGTCACCGTCTGGGTGGTGGTGACCGAAGGGCACCGTCGCGAGGACTTCGCGGCGCGCGTCGGCGGCGGCTCCGGCTTCGACTTCCTGGACGCGTACGACGATCTGGACTGACCCCGGCACCGGGGTCGGTGGCCGGTACCGGTCCCCTGGGCGCGACCGGGCGCGTTCCCCGGGCCGGCAGCGCCCCGCCTGAGGGGCGGCCGCGCCCGGTGCGGCTAGGCTCGCGCCCGATACAGCACGCACAGAGCGCACACAGCGCACAGCACGCCGCGATCGGGAGAAAGCCACACCATGGCCAAGAAGCGCCCCCAGACGAAGGCCGGCAAGACCGGCCAGGCACAGGTCACGAGCGGGGAGATCCCGGTCGTCGGTGCCCGCGAGCCGTGTCCGTGCGGTTCGGGCCGCCGCTACAAGGCGTGTCACGGCCGGGCCGCCGCGCACGCCGTGACCGAGCTGGTCCAGCGCCCCTTCGAGGGGCTGCCCGGCGAGTGCGACTGGGTCGCGCTGCGCGAGCTGGTGCCCGCCGCCACCGTGCCGCTGACGCTGAAGGGCGGGCTGCCCGAGGGCGTGCCGTCGGTGACGCTCGCGACCGTGCTGCCGATGGCGTGGCCGGCGCTCCGCCGCGACGACGGCTCCGTCCTCCTCGCCCTGCAGAACGACTCCACCTCCGGCGACCTCGCGCGCGACCTCGCCGACACCCTCCAGCGGGCCCTGGAGGTCGAGCCGGGCACCCCGGTGCCCGCGCGCCGCGTGCCGGCCGAGGGGCCGCGCCTGCAGGACCTGCTGGACGCGGACGCCGCGTTCGCGCCGGAGGTCCACACGGGCTTCGAGTTCTGGATCCCGCAGACCGCGGACGGCGCCGATCCGGAGGTCGCCGCGTCCCTGGAGCGGGCCAACGCGGCCGCGATCCCGACCGTCAAGCTGACGAGCGTGGACTCCGCGTACTGGTGCGAGACCCCGGACAAGAACCACCTCCGCTGGGTCATGCCGTACCCGGAGGAGAAGCTCCTCGACGCGCTCGCCCGCCTCCAGGCCGGCGAGGGCACCTCCCTCGGCCAGGACACCCGACTCGTCGGCTCGTTCCGCGCGCACGGCCTGATGGTGCCGGTGTGGGACCTGCCGACGGCGATGACCGCGGAGCAGTGCGAGAAGCCGGCCGCCGAGTTCGCCGAGCGGCTGACCGAGGCGCTCGCCTCGGACGCCCCGCTCACGGCGGAGGAGCGCCGGGCGCGTGGCGGCCTCACGAACCGTCAGGTGACTCTCAGCTGATACCCCAGGTGGTATCGGTGACTGACAGACCGACCAGTCGGTGACTTCCGCCACAACCCGGTCTGGGGACAGGTAAATCCCTGTCCGAATAACCGAGATCGAATTTGCGAACAGCAGATCTCTTGTTACCGTTCTGGAAGCCCGGTCGCTGGTGCATCCCCCGTCGCCAGCGATCGGGCCTTTCCATGTCCGCTCCCGGCAGGGCCGGAGCGTCGACGCTCAACTTCCTTCGGTGTCCGCCGTGTTGCTGCCCGACCGCAGCAGCAGCGGGGTGCCGCCCCCCTCGCCGGCGCCCGCGAATTCCGACACCGCCGTATAGGCCGTGGCCGCGTCACGGCCGCGCTCCCGCGGTGTTTCGCAGGATCCCGGTTCGTCCTGCGCGGGGACCCGGCAGCGCACTTGAACGGTTCGCCCGCCGGGGGCCATCAGGGTCAGAAACGCGTCGAGCTCCTGCCCCGCGGCGTTCCGGTAGTACGTACGCGCCCAGACGTCCGGGCCCTCGGCCAGGACGCAGGTCTGCGCCTCGACCCCGTCGGGGGAGGCGAGTTCCGGCCCGCAGCGCGTGACCCGTTCGACCCCCGCGGTGACGGCGGACGGAGAGGTGACGGACGGGGAGACGGCGGACGGGGAGGTGGCGGCGCTCGCGCCCCGCGCGGGAGACGTCCGCGTACGGGATCCCAGGCCGAGGCCCCCCAGCAGGTCTCCCGCCTTCGCGTCCCCCGCGCCGGACGGCCGTACGGGGTCTCCCGTCGGCCCCGCCATGGCGACGAGCGGCAGCAGGACGGCCACCGTGACGGCGGCCCCGAGACCGACCACGCGGAGGTTCACCGGACTCATGGAACCCACCTGCTCCTGCTCGGCTGGAGATCTTGAACGGTGGGGTGAACATAGCGGCGGGCGGCGGGCGCCCGGTCTGCCGCGCGCCCGTTTCCCGGAGAAGTCGACCCCGGACACACCCGTTCGGGTGAACGGCCGATGCCCGCCGCGAACCCCGGACCTCAGTAGGTCAGCCGACTGCCGCCACCCGGGGTGCTGGTGCTCGCCTCGACCAGGGCGTCGACCACCGCCTCGACGTCGGGCAGCCACGGGCGGGCCGAGTGCGCGAGCGGCGCCCGCTCCCACCGCACCGGCCCGGTGCCCGTGACGGAGGGCGGCAGCAGCAGGTAGCCGCCCTCGCCGTGGAACCGGAGGGAGCTGGGCACGCTGTCCTTCGCGTACAGCAGCTCGCCCAGCCGTTCGAGGCCGTACGGGGCGACGAGGATCGACCACCGGGTCGGGGTCGCCACGACCGGGCCGAGCCGCATGCCCATCGCGTCGAGCGCGGCCAGCGCCCGCGCGCCCGCCACCGCGGGCAGGCTGACGGCGCAGGGCGCGCCGCCGCCGGTGGCCAGCAGGACCGGGGCGTCCGGGCGCCTGGCCCACCACCAGCGGACCATGCGCTCGTCCGTGGTGGCCGCGAGCAGTCCGGGGTCGTACGGGTGCGCCCCGGGCACCGCGCAGTCGGGGTCGGGGCAGGCGCAGGCCGTGCCGGCGGCCGTACGGGTCGTCGTTCTCAGGCCCGCTCCCGGCAGGACGGGCCAGCCCCACTCGACGGCGAAGGTGACCGCCGCGTCGAGCCGGGCGGTCCTCGCCTTGCGCCGGGACCGGAGCCTGCGTCGCCTTCCGAGGATCTCGCGCATGAGCGCTCGTTCCTTTCCGTTGAACGCCGAATCCACATCACACCATGTGCAGGACACTTCACCGTGCGTATCAGCGCGTACCGGGTCGGCGGGGTGACGCCCCGCGTCCGAGCGGAGCGGTCCGGGCCGGGACCAGGTGGAACCGGGTTGGAACCAGGTGGGACCGAGTGGAACCAGGTGGAGCCAGGTCAGAACCAGAGGGAGCCGGGAGGTCTCCGGGGGCGGGTCGGAACACGTTCCCCGCCACGCGGGGAGGGGGTGCGGCCTGCGGCATGAAAGACGCCGGGGTTCCGCGTCACGTTCCAGGACAGCTCCAACTGCCCCTGCCTGTCACCGATTACGTACCCAGCACGCTCGGAATGACGCGCTTTCAAACGACGCCAGTCGACCGCAAAAGGTGCACACCGGGGACAATTTTCGGCCAACTTCCTGCGCACTTCAACCCTCCCGCACGACCTCACGGACACCACAAGTCCCGTGGGGACAATGCTGGACATCGTTCCTCTGGTGCGTGTACATGTGGAGGCATCGAGCGGCTCAGAATGACATGGGGGTTTGCGATGCCATGGCGTCAAACGCACCGGTCGGAAAGCCGACCGGCATGAGCGCCCCGCACATGCCGAAAGTGGCTGGAATCGATGCCACGGTTCCCGGGCCCCCGCACACTACGGCGCCCCTCCCGGGAGTCCCCGCGGCGGCGTCACCCTCCGAGGTGGTCCCGCCACCCGGAGCGCTGATCCAGGACCGGCTGGCCGCCTGGGTCTCCGACCTCACCACCCTCCACGAACTCACCGAGCGCCTCATCAGGACCTCGTCCCTCGACGAGGCCCTTCGTGAGGTACTCGGCGCCGGTGCCGCCCTCGTCGGCGCCCGCCGCGGCATGGCCGTGCTCGAACCGGCCGACGGCCTCGGCCCCGCGAGCACCATCGGCCTCGGCCTCGCCCACGCCGAACTCGGCACCATCGAGACCGTCCCGCGCAGCGCCACCAGCTACGGCCGCCTCCTCGACGGCCTCCCCGAACCCGGGCGGCCGAAGCACGTCCCCGACCCGATCGCCATCCGCGACGTGCGCACCGAGGAGGGCCTCGACCCGCGTCACCGCGAGGTCGCCGCCCGCCTCGGCTACGCCGCCAGCTACGCCCTCCCCCTCGCCACCGAGGACGCCGGCCGGCTCGGCGCGGCCGTCTGGCTCTACGACGAGCCCGCCGAACCCTCCGACCGCCAGCGCCACCTCATCGGGCTCTACGGCCGCTTCGCCACCGAGCACCTCGCCCGTCTCCTCCAGGTCGAGCGCGCCCGCGTCCAGGTCTCCACCGTCGCCGAGGAGCTGCTCCCCAGCCGCCTCCCCCGCGTCCCCGGCGTCCAGCTCGCCGCCCGCCACCGCACCGGCCCGCTGGGCGGCGGCGACTGGTACGACGCGCTTCCGCTGCCCGACGGCGCCCTGGGACTGGCCGTCGGCTCCGTCTCCGGGACCGGCCCCAGCGCGCTGGCCGCGATGGGCCGGCTGCGCGCCTCCCTGCGGGCGTACGCGGTGATGGAGGGCGAGGACCCGGTCGCCGTCCTCTCCGACCTGGAGCTGCTGCTCCGGCTCACCGAGCCCGCCCGTTCGGCGACCGCGCTCTTCGCGTACGCCGAGCCCGCGCAGCGCCGGATCATCCTCGCCGGGGCCGGGCACGCCCCGCCGCTGGTCGTCGGCGCCCGCCGGACCGAGTTCGTCGAGACCTCGCTGTCGGCCCCGCTGGGGATGCTCTCCTGCTGGGAGGCACCGAGCGTGGAGCTGTCCCCCGCACCCGGAGAAACGGTGCTTCTCTACACCGACGGGCTGCTCCGCCGTACCGGCGACGCCATGGACCGCGCCTTCGCCCGGCTCCACGCGGCCGCCTCCAGCGTGCCGAAGGCGGACCTGGACGACCCCGGCGCCATCGCCGACCACGTGCTGCGGACCCTGCTGCCCGAGGGCCTCGACCCCGCCGTGGACGGGGAGGACGTGGTTCTGCTCGCCGCCCGCTTCGAGTGAGATGGGTGTAAGCGGAACGTGACTCTTCGGTAATGGGCCTTCCGGCCCTGGGCCCCCTTCCGTACGACCGTACGATGGTGGAGGTTCAGTGTCGTACCAAGAGGAGGCAGACCCGTGGCCGAGGAGCTCACGCCGGAGACCCCGGAAGAGTCGACCGAAGAGCAGGCGATCAAGCAGCGGAAGAACGGCCTCTACCCGGGCGTCTCCGACGAGCTGGCCGAGAACATGAAGTCCGGCTGGGCCGACACCGAGCTGCACGACCTCGCGCCGATCGCCCAGGCCGACAAGACCGCCGCGCGCCGCGCCGCGCTCTCCGCCCGCTTCCCGGGCGAGCGCCTGGTGATCCCGGCCGGAAACCTGAAGACCCGGTCGAACGACACCGAGTACGCCTTCCGCGCCTCGACCGAGTACGCGTACCTCACCGGCGACCAGACCCCGGACGGCGTCCTCGTCCTGGAGCCGATGGAGGACGGCCACGAGGCCACCCTCTACCTGCTGCCGCGCTCCAACCGCGAGAACGGCGAGTTCTGGCTCGACGGCCAGGGCGAGCTGTGGGTCGGCCGCCGCCACTCCCTCACCGAGGCCGAGCAGCTCCTCGGCATCCCCGCCAAGGACGTCCGCGAGCTGGCCGAGGCACTGCGCGAGGCCACCGGCCCCGTCCGCAACGTCCGCGGCCACGACGCCGGCATCCAGGCCGCCCTCGCCGACAAGGTGACCGCCGAGCGCGACGAGGAACTGCGCGTCCACCTCTCCGAGGCCCGGCTCGTCAAGGACTCCTTCGAGATCGCCGAGCTGGAGAAGGCATGTGCCTCCACCGCCCGCGGTTTCGAGGACGTCGTGAAGGTCCTCGACAAGGCCGAGGCCACCAGCGAGCGCTACATCGAGGGCACGTTCTTCCTGCGCGCCCGCGTCGAGGGCAACGACATCGGCTACGGCTCCATCTGCGCCGCCGGCCCGCACGCCACCACCCTGCACTGGGTCCGCAACGACGGCGACGTCCGCTCCGGCGAGCTGCTGCTGCTCGACGCCGGCGTGGAGACCACCGAGCTCTACACCGCGGACATCACCCGCACCCTGCCGATCAACGGCCGGTACACCGAGCTCCAGCGCAAGATCTACGACGCCGTGTACGAGGCGCAGGAGGCCGGCATCGCCGCGGTGAAGCCCGGCGCCGCCTACCGCGACTTCCACGACGCGTCCCAGCGCGTCCTCGCCGAGAAGCTCGTCGAGTGGGGCCTCGTCGAGGGCCCGGTCGAGCGCGTCCTGGAGCTCGGCCTCCAGCGCCGCTGGACCCTGCACGGCACCGGCCACATGCTCGGCATGGACGTCCACGACTGCGCCGCCGCGCGCACCGAGGCGTACGTCGACACCACGCTGGCGCCGGGCATGTGCCTGACCGTCGAGCCGGGTCTGTACTTCCAGGCCGACGACCTGACCGTGCCCGAGGAGTACCGCGGCATCGGCGTCCGGATCGAGGACGACATCCTCGTCACCGAGGACGGCAACCGGAACCTCTCGGACGCGCTGCCGCGCCGCTCCGACGAGGTCGAGGCGTGGATGGCCGCGCTGAAGGGCTGACCTCCGCGTAGGTTGGAGACGAAGGGCCCCCGCCGACCGACCGGCGGGGGCCCTTCCCCGTGTCTCCGTACGCCTCCCGGGCCCCTCAGGCCAGCAGGAGGGACGGGCTGTCCCGCCACTTCAGGATCTTGTCGAAGCTGACCACCGCGCCGCCCCGGCCCGAGCGGTTCCCGAACTGGACGTGGTCGGCGAGCTCCTCGATCAGCCGCAGCCCCCGGCCGTGCTCGGCGTCGTCGGACGGAGCACCCGGCACCCCGGCCCCCGGGAAACCCGGGCCCGCGTCGGCCACCTCGATCCGGCAGGTCTCGCCGTCCAGGTACGCCGTCACCCGGTACGCCCCCTGCTGTGGCCCGCCCGGCGCGCCGGTCCCGGCTCCGCCGCCGTGCTCGACCGCGTTCGCACACGCCTCGGTCAGCGCGACCGACAGGTCGTAGGACACGTCCGGGTCGACGCCCGCCGTCTCCATCGTGCCCAGCAGGAGCCGCCTGGCCAGCGGCACGCTCGCAGCCTCGCGCCGCAGATGCAGTGACCACCAGATGCTCATGCTCCAGCCTCCCGGCAGCGGCTCGACATACCGATACCTATTGCCGGACGGAACCCTTCGTAAGCACGCGAACGCGTCAAGAGCGCTCGTTCGGCGGATGCGACGGGCCATGCGCCGGTGTATGCCACCCGCCGAAGACGCCGTACGAGACCCCCGGAGGCGCTCCACGTCACGGCGAAGACACTGCATGTCACCCCGAAGACACTCAAGAACGACCTTCCGGACCTGCCTCATGGCGGTGTGGCCCCTGGTGCGATGATGGGCCCGCCATGACTGCCCCCGCGCTCGCTCCACGGCTGCTGAGGGCCGCGGTGTTCACCGCGGTCTGCGTCGTGCTGTCCGCGCTGGGACACGCCCTCGCCGCCTGCGCCGGGATCGCGGCATGGACGCTCCTCGCCGGATTCCTCGGCGTCTTCGGGATCGCCGTCCTCTTCACCGGACGCGAGCGCTCCCTCGGCTTCGTCATCGGCGCCCTCGCCGGCGGGCAGCTCGGCCTGCACGTCCTCTTCGGTCTCGGACAGCGCCGGCTCACGCTGAGCCCCGAGGCCGACGACACCCTCGTGCGGATGGCCGCCCGGCTGGTCTGCGGAGCCGGCACCGGGGCCATCGGCCCCGCCGACGCCGCCAGGATCGTCCGCGACGCCGGGCTCGACCCGGCCGCGGCCCCCTCCCACGCGGGCCACACCGCCGCGCCGGCCGCCTCCACCGAGCTGCTGCCCAGCCTGCCCATGCTCCTCGGCCACCTGCTGGCCGCGCTGGCCACGGGCTGGCTGCTGCGCCGCGGCGACCACGCACTCCGCCGGCTCGTCGAGCTCTCCGGACAGAGCGCCACCGAACTCGCCGAGACCGCGCTCGTGCGCTCGCTGCGGGCCGCGCTCCGCCTCGTACGGGCCCTGCTCGCCGGACTGCCCACGGACCCGCGCACCGGACCCCGTCCGGCCGTCCGCGCCGCGGGCGACTCCTCGCCGCCGCCGGTGGCCGAGGCGCTCAGGAACACGGTGATCAGGCGCGGCCCGCCGGCCGCCGACTGCGTCCTCGCAGCCTGACGCGGACCGCTCACCAGGAGCGGGGCCGCGCTCGTCCGCACGCCTGTGCGGGGCCAGTGCCCCCGGCGTGCCGGACGTCCCCCGTCTTCCTCCGAGCTGGAGTGTCCTCTGCCATGAGCGTTTCCCGTTTCGCCGCCACCCGTGTCGCCCTCGCCGGCGGCATCGCCCTCTCCTCCGTCGTCCTGCTCGCCGGCACGGCCTCCGCGCACGTCAGCGTGCAGCCGCAGGGCGAGGCCGCCAAGGGCGGCTACGCGACCGTCAACATCAAGGTCCCCAACGAGCGCGACAACGCCTCCACCGTGAAGCTCGAGGTCAACTTCCCGCTCGACCACCCGCTGGCCTCCGTCATGCCGCAGCCCATCCCCGGCTGGAAGGCCGAGGTGACCAAGAGCAAGCTCGCCAAGCCGCTGGAGCTGCACGGCAAGCAGATCAACGAAGCCGTCTCCAAGGTCACCTGGACCGCCGACGGCTCGAAGATCGGCCCCGGCCAGTTCCAGCAGTTCCCGCTCTCGCTCGGCCAGCTGCCGGAGGACACCGACCAGCTCGTGCTCAAGGCGATCCAGACGTACGACAACAAGGAGGTCGTGCGCTGGATCGAGGAGTCGAAGGAGGGCGCGGACGAGCCGCAGAACCCGGCCCCCGTCCTGAAGCTCTCCGCCGCGTCCGGTGACCACCACGGCGCCGCCGCCCCGTCCGCCTCGGCCTCCGCCGCCTCGGACGAGAAGGCCAGCCACGACGACAAGGCCGCCGGCCACACCGAGACCGCCTCCGCCTCGTCCACCGACAAGACGGCCCGCGTCCTCGGCGTCGTGGGCATCCTCGTCGGTGTCGCCGGCGTCGCCTTCGGCGTTCTCGCCGGCCGCCGCCGCTCGGCCTGACGGCCGCACCCTCACCAAGAACCGGAAAGAAACAGCATGTCTGAAGAGAAGACGTCCGGGGCGGGCACCTCGCGCCCCGGGCGGCGGACCCCGCTGATCATCGCCGCGGTCGCGATCGCGGCCGCGATCGGCCTGACCGCGGCCGTCGGCCTCGGCGGCAACGGCGACAAGGCCGCCGGCCCCGTCGCCGAGGTCTCCGGCGGCACCGACTCCACCAAGGCGGCCACGGTCCTCGACCGGCCGTTCACCAAGCCCGCGCTCGTCCTCACCGACACCAAGGGCGAGAAGTACGACCTGCGCGAGCGCACCAAGGGCAAGCCGACCCTCGTCTACTTCGGCTATACGCACTGCCCCGACGTCTGCCCCCTGACGATGAGCAACATCGCCATCGCCAAGAAGCAGCTCTCCCAGGCCGACCAGGACAAGCTCCAGGTCGTCTTCGTCACCACCGACCCCGAGCGGGACACCGCCGCCGAACTCGCCAAGTGGCTGCCCGCCGCCGGCGACGCCTCCTTCACCGGTCTCACCGGCGACTTCTCCGCCATCCAGGCGGGCGCCAAGTCGATCGGCATCGGCATCGACCCGCCGAAGGTGGAGGACGGCAAGGTCGTCTCCATGCACGGAGCCCAGGTGATCGCCTTCTCGCCCGCCACCGACCAGGGCTACGTCCTGTACGGCGAGGACACGAGCGTCGACGACTACGCCAAGGACCTGCCGAAGATCATCAAGGGGGAGAACCCGTGACCCGCCGCACCACCGCCCTGTCCGCCGCCGTGGCCCTGGCCGCCTCGCTCGCGCTGACCGGGTGCTCGTCCCCGTCCGGGGGAGGGAAGCCCGACCTCCAGGTCAGCGGCGCGTTCATGCCGCAGCCGGTGATGGACATGGCCGGCGGCTTCCTCACCATCGCCAACGACGGTGACACGGCGGACAAGCTCACCTCCGTCACCAGCCCGCTCTCGGACGACGTCACGATGCACGAGACGAAGAACCAGGCGATGCGGCAGGTGACGTCGTTCGACATCCCCGCGAACGGCAGGCTGTCCCTCTCCCGTGGCGGCAACCACCTCATGTTCATGGAGCTGAAGCAGAAGCCCAAGCAGGGCGAGAAGGTCAGCATCGAGCTCCACTTCGAGAAGTCCGACCCCATCAAGGTCGACCTTCCCGTCGAGGCCGCCAACCACAACCCGCAGCAGCACTGAGCGCGTTGACGGATCGACCCTGAGCTGACGGAGTGACCCAGAGATGACGACCACCGCCCCGCGCCTCGGTACCGCCCTGGCCCGGCTGCTCATACTCGCGGCCGCGCTGCTCGGCACGCTCCTCGCCGGCGCCGCCCCCGCCTCCGCGCACGCGGCGCTCACCGGAAGCGACCCCAAGGACGGGGCGGTGGTCGCCACCGCCCCCAAGGAGGTCAACCTGACCTTCTCGGAACAGGTGGCCATGAGCCCCGACTCGATCCGGGTCCTCGACCCGGCGGGGCGGCGGGCCGACACCGGAGAGATCCGGGACCTGTGCAGCGGATCCGTCGTCCGCTACGGCGTGGGGCTCCGCGCCGGACTGCCCGACGGCACCTACACCGTCGCCTGGCAGACCGTCTCGGCCGACAGCCACCCCATCGCCGGCGCTTTCACCTTCTCCATCGGCGCCCCCTCCGTCACCTCCGTCGCCCTGCCCGACCGGACGGCCGGCGGCGGACTCGTCGGCACCCTGTACGGCATCGCGCGCTACCTCTCGTACGGCGGGTTCGCCGTCCTCGTCGGCGGCGGCGCCTTCGTCCTGGTCTGCTGGCCGCGCGGCGCGGCCGTCCGCCCCGTCCAGCAGACCGTCGTACGCGGCTGGCTGACCCTCACCGGTGCCACGCTGGCACTGCTGCTCCTGCGCAACCCGTACACCGGGTCCGGCGAACTCTCCGACGCCTTCGACCTGGCCGGCCTCAAGGCGGTCCTGGAGACCAAGACCGGCGCCGCGCTCACCTCCCGGCTGCTGCTGCTCGGCGCGGCCGCGCTGTTCGTGGCCGTCCTCTTCGGCGCCTACGCCCGGCGCACCGACCCGAAGGAGAAGAAGGACCTCGCCTTCGGGCTCGGCATCGGCGGCACCGTCGTCGCCGCCGGCATCGCCGGCACCTGGGCCCTGGCCGAGCACGCCTCGACCGGTATCCAGCCCGGCATCGCCATGCCCGTCGACATCCTGCACCTCCTCGCCGTCGCCGCCTGGCTCGGCGGTCTCACCGTGCTGCTCGTCGCCCTCTACCGGGCGCCGTCCCTCGACCGCCGGGCCGTCGAGCGCTTCTCCAAGGTCGCCCTCGGCTCCGTGACCGTCCTCGCCGCCACCGGGCTCTACCAGTCCTGGCGCCAGGTCGGCTCCTGGTCCGCGCTCACCGGCACCGGCTACGGCCAGCTCCTCCTCGTCAAGATCGGCCTCGTCGCCGTACTCGTCGGCATCGCCTGGATCTCCCGCCGCTGGACCCGACGCCTCGCCGACCCGAAGCCGCGGGAACAGGCCGAGTCGGACAACGGGGCCGGAGCCGAGACCGACGCGGACGCCGAGGCCGGGTCCGAAGCCGACACCGGGTCCGACGCTGGGTCCGACACCGAGACCGACGCCGACGCCGACACCGAGGCCGGCGGTGGGGCCGTGGTCGATCCCGAGCGGGCGGCTCAGCTGGCCCGGCAGCGGGCGGCCGTCGCCACCGCGCGACGGAAGCGGGAGCGGGACGCCGATCCCGAGCGGGCCGGTCTGCGCCGCTCGGTGCTGACCGAGGCCGCCGTCGCCGTCGTGCTGCTCGCCGTGACCACGATCCTCACCTCGACCGAACCGGGCCGCACCGAGGAGGAGGCCGGCCGCGCCGGCGCGTCCGCAGGCCCGGCCGCCGTGCCCGACCGGCCCGTCGACATCCGGCTGCCCTTCGACACCGGCGGCGTCGACGGCAAGGGTGTCGTCCGGCTCAGCCTCGACCCCGGCCGCACCGGGGCCAACGGGCTCCACATCTTCGTCGAGCGCCCCAACGGCAAGCCGCTGGACGTCCCGGAGGTCAAGGTCGCCCTCACCCTGGAGGCGAAGGACGTCGGCCCGCTGCCCGTCGCTCCCGACCGCATCCAGACCGGACACTGGAGCGCGAGCGGCGTCCAGATCCCGATGCCGGGCGAGTGGAAGATCCAGGTCACCGTCCGTACCTCCGACATCGACCAGACCACCATCGACAAGAACGTGAAGATCGGCTGAGCATCGTGACCGACAGCGACAACCTTGAGATCTCACGCCGGCGTCTGCTCGGCACCGTCGGCGCGGCCGGCGCGGCCGGGCTCGTCATCGGCGCGGCCGGTGGTGTCGGCGTCTCCACCGCCGTGTCCGGCGACGACACCGCCGGGAGTCCCGGGGCCGGCGGCGCTCCCGCCCTGTCCACGGTCGGCGCGACCGAGGTGATGTTCCACGGGAAACATCAGGCCGGCATCACCACCCCCCTCCAGTCGCGCGGCCATCTGATCGCCTTCGACCTCGCACCCGGCGCCGGCCGCAAGGAGGCCGCCGCCCTGCTGCGCCGCTGGTCGGTCACGGCGAAGGCGCTGATGGCGGGCAAGGCCCCGGCCGGGGACACCGGTATCGCCCTCGACGCGGGCCCCTCCTCTCTCACGGTCACCTTCGGCTTCGGCCGTACGTTCTTCGACCGGACCGGACTCGCCGCGCGCCGCCCCGCCGGGCTCGACCCGCTGCCCGCTTTCTCCGCCGACGCCCTGGACCCGAGGCGCTCGGAGGGCGACCTGTGGGTGCAGATCGGCGCCGACGACGCCCTCGTCGCCTTCCACGCCCTGCGCGCCCTCCAGAAGGACGCGGGGGACGCGGCCCGGGTCCGCTGGCAGATGAACGGCTTCAACCGCTCGGCCGGTGCCACCGCGAAGCCGATGACCGCCCGCAACCTCATGGGGCAGGTCGACGGCACCGGCAACCCCAAGCCCACCGAACCCGACTTCGACCGGCGGATCTTCGTCCCGGCCGGGGCCGGCGGCGCGGAGGCGTGGATGGCCGGCGGCTCGTACGCGGTGGTGCGCCGGATCCGGATGCTGCTCGACGACTGGGAGAAGCTGCCGCAGGACCGGCAGGAGAAGGTGATCGGGCGCCGGAAGTCCGACGGCGCCCCGCTGAGCGGCGGCACCGAGACCACCGAGCTCGACCTGAACAAGCTCGGCTCCGACGGGAAGCCGGTGATCCCGGACAACGCGCACTCCCGGATCTCCGCCCCCGAACAGAACGGCGGGGCCGCGATGCTGCGCAGGCCGTTCTCCTTCCACGACGGGATCGGGCCCGACGGGACGCCGGACGCCGGTCTCCTCTTCGTCTGCTGGCAGGCGGACCCGCTCCGGGGCTTCGTCCCGGTGCAGCGCAAGCTCGACCGGGGGGACGCGCTGTCGGAGTTCATCCGCCACGAGGCCAGCGGCCTCTTCGCCGTGCCGGGCGGCCCCGCCGAGGGCGAGTACGTGGGCCAGCGGCTCCTGGAGGCATGACCGTCACGACCGGCGGGACGACTCCGCTCGGAAGGGCCGCTCGCGCCTGCGGCGACCATTAGGGTGACGGTATGTCCGCCACCCGGTTCACGTATCTCGGCCCCGAGGGCACCTTCACGGAGGCCGCGCTCCGCACGCTGCCCGAGGCGGCGACGCGGGAGCTCGTCCCGATGGTCTCCGTTCCGGCCGCGCTCGACGCCGTACGGAACGGGGAAGCCGCCGCCGCGCTCGTCCCGATCGAGAACTCGGTCGAGGGCGGGGTGACCGCGACCCTGGACGAGCTGGCCTCCGGCGAGCCGCTGATGATCTACCGCGAGGTGCTCCTTCCGATCGCCTTCGCGCTGCTCGTCCGGCCCGGGACTCGGCTCTCGGAGATCAAAACGGTCACGGGCCACCCGGTGGCCCAGCCTCAGGTCCGGAACTGGCTGCGGACGCACCTGCCCGAGGCGGTGTGGGAGTCGGCCGCGTCCAACGCGGACGGGGCCCGACTGGTGCAGGAGGGCCGCTTCGACGCCGCCTTTGCGGGGGAGTTCGCGGCGGCGACGTACGGCCTCGAGGCGCTGGTCACCGAGATCCACGACGCGGAGAACGCCGAGACGCGGTTCGTGCTGGTGGGCCGGCCGGCCCGGCCGGCGGCTCCGACCGGTGCGGACAAGACGTCGGTGGTGCTGTGGCTGGGTGACGATCATCCGGGTGCCCTCCTCGAACTGCTCCAGGAATTCGCGGTGCGCGGGGTGAACCTGATGCTGATCCAGTCCCGTCCCACGGGGGCCGGGATCGGCAACTACTGCTTCGCCGTGGACGCCGAGGGCCATATCTCGGACCGGCGGGTGGGCGAGGCGCTGATGGGGCTCAAGCGGATCTGCCCGCAGGTGCGCTTCCTCGGCTCGTACCCGAGGGCGGGGGTCGTGGTCGAGGACGTGCTGCCGCTGCGGCGCGGGACTTCGGACCAGGCGTTCACGGCGGCCTCCGACTGGCTGGCGAGGGCCCAGGACGGTCGGGCCTGATTCGATACTGACCGACCGCTCCCGCCGCCGGGAGCGGTCGTCCACAGGTACGAATCAATAGTCCTACTTGCATACTTTTCAGTTACCCACAGAGGTTATCCACAGGCGCCATACCCAGCCTGGGGACAAGTCGACACCTCGCTCCGACAAGGTCGACAAATCGCCCTGACGACTCCCCTTTCACCCGTGGTCCGTCCACAACGCCCGGATGACGCCCACGTCAGCGCCCCTCGCCCGATCAACTCTTTGGAGCGAGTAATTCCCACCCGAATGAGTGGGCAAATGGTGTTTGATCACGTAATTCCCAGGTGCGAGAATGAAAATCCATGGACCCGCCCCCGTAGTCCACAGATCTTCCGCACAGCCTGTGGATAACTGCACGGGAAGGCCCCGCGGCCGGCATTCGCGCGGGTCCCAATTCGGGCGAAACAACACGCGCGCCGTTATCCGGTGGGGTCACGCGAACGCGCACCGGTAGCCTGGTGGGGTGATTGACCTTCGCCTGCTCCGTGAGGACCCCGACCGTGTTCGCGCCTCCCAGCGCGCCCGTGGAGAGGACGTCGCGCTCGTCGACGCCCTGCTCTCTGCCGATGAGCGGCGCAGGTCGTCCGGCGTCCGCTTCGACGAGCTCCGATCCGAGCAGAAGGCGCTCGGCAAGCTGATCCCCAAGGCCACCCCCGAGGAGCGCGCCGAGCTCCTCCAGAAGGCCGAGCAGCTCAAGACCGACGTCAAGGCCGCCGAGGCCGAGCAGAACGACGCCGACGAGACGGCCAAGCGGCTCCTGCTCCAGCTCGGGAACATCGTCCACACGGACGTCCCGGTCGGCGGCGAGGAGGACTTCGTCGTCCTGGAGACGCACGGCACCATCCGCGACTTCGCGGCCGAGGGCTTCGAGCCCAAGGACCACCTGGAGCTCGGCGAGACGCTCGGCGCCATCGACGTCGAGCGGGGCGCCAAGGTCTCCGGCTCGCGCTTCTACTACCTGACCGGCGTCGGCGCCCTCCTGGAGCTGGCCCTCGTCAACGCGGCGATCGCCCAGGCCACCGAGGCCGGCTTCATCCCGATGCTGACCCCCGCGCTGGTCCGTCCGCGCGCCATGGAGGGCACCGGTTTCCTCGGCCAGGCCGCGGAGAACGTGTACCACCTGGAGAACGACGACCTCTACCTGGTCGGCACCTCCGAGGTCCCCCTCGCCGCGTACCACATGGACGAGATCATCGACGCCGACAAGCTGCCGCTGCGGTACGCGGGCTTCTCGCCCTGCTTCCGCCGCGAGGCCGGCACGTACGGCAAGGACACCCGGGGCATCTTCCGCGTCCACCAGTTCGACAAGGTCGAGATGTTCTCGTACGTCGCGCCCGAGGACGCGGAGAGCGAGCACAAGCGGCTCCTGGAGTGGGAGAAGCAGTGGCTGACCAGCCTCGAGCTGCCCTTCCAGGTCATCGACGTCGCCACCGGCGACCTCGGCGCCTCGGCCTCCCGCAAGTTCGACTGCGAGGCGTGGATCCCGACCCAGGGCAAGTACCGCGAGCTGACCTCGGCCTCCAACTGCAACAGCTTCCAGGCCCGCCGCCTCTCCATCCGCATGCGTGACGAGCAGGGCGGCAAGAAGACGGTGCAGCCGCTGGCCACCCTGAACGGCACGCTGTGCGCCGTACCGCGCACCATCGTGGCGATCCTGGAGAACCACCAGCTCGCCGACGGCTCGGTGCGGGTGCCCGAGGTCCTGCGGCCGTACCTCGGCGGACGCGAGGTCCTGGAGCCGATCGCCAAGTGAGCCCCTTCCCCTACCGCCTGGTCGCGACGGACCTCGACGGCACGCTGCTGCGTTCCGACGAGTCCGTCTCGGACCGCACGCGGGACGCGCTCGCCGCCGTGGTCGCGGCGGGCGCCGCGCACATCGTGGTCACCGGCCGGGCGGTGCCCTGGACCCGGCACATCCTCGACGACCTCGGATACGAGGGGATCGCGGTGTGCGGGCAGGGCGCGCAGGTCTACCACGCGGGGGAGCACCGGCTGCTCACCTCGCTGACCCTGGACCGGCAGCTCGCGGGGCTCGCCCTGTCCAAGATCGAGGCCGAGGTAGGCCCGCTGGCGCTGGCCGCCAGCCGTGACGGTCTGGACGGCGAGGTCCTCATGGGCCCCGGCTACAAGGCCCAGGACGGGCCCCTGCCGTACGTGGCGTACGAGGACCCGGCCGAGCTGTGGTCGGCGCCGCTGACCAAGCTGTACATCCAGCATCCGACGCTGACCGACGACGAACTGACCCGGTCCGCCCGGGAGACGGTCGGCGGGCTGGTGGACGTCGTCATGGCGGGGCCCGGCATCGTGGAGATCCTCCCGCTCGGCCTGAGCAAGGCGACCGGGCTGTCGCTCGCGGCCCGTCGGCTGGGTGTGAAGGCGGCGGAGACGATCGCCTTCGGCGACATGCCGAACGACATCCCGATGTTCGGCTGGGCCGCCCACGGCGTGGCCATGGGCAACGCCCACGAGGAGCTCCGGGCGGTGGCGGACGAGGTGACGGCCTCCAACGAGGAGGACGGCATCGCGGTCGTCCTGGAACGCCTGCTGGCGCTCTGACACTTCACGACCCACGAAGGCCACCCTCCGGGGTGGCCTTCGTCGTGCTCGGCGGAGGATGCGCGGATCGAACGCGCGCGGGGTCTCCCCCGACTACGGCTTAGCAAGCCGCTGCCTTACCACTCGGCCAATCCTCCGGGAGGGGGAGCGGCCCGCGCGGACCAGGTCCACGCGCTCGAAGCGGCCGCTCCCTTCGGGAGATCCCCCGTGTCCCCCGTACAACTAGTCTGCGCCGGGCCCCCGTTCGGATGCGACCGATTTTTCTCCCCGGGTGAGCGGGTAGCAGGCCAGGCCGATCGCCAGTGAGATCAGGTGCCCGAGATCGGTGTACGTACGGTCGACGGCGAACGGTACGACGAAGAAGGCCACCACTCCCGCGAGGTAGGGCCAGCGCCACGGGCGCGGCAGCCGGTAGGCCAGGATCCCGGCCGAGGCGGCGAGTCCGTAGCTGACCCCGATGTCGACGACGTGCGCCATGCTGCGCGGCACGTCGTGGAGCCGGATGGCCACCAGGACGACCTGCTGGCTGATCAGCGTCGCCGCGATGTGCGCCGTCGCGACGGTGAAGAGCCATTTCGCGGTCCCGAGCCAGCGTTCCACGGGGGCGTGCAGGACCTCGAAGAGCACCGCGTACAGCAGGACGTCGGCCGGGTCCTCGATCCAGAACGCGCTGCCGAGCAGCGCGCGCACCGGGTGGTGCGAGAGCTGGTGGAGATTGCTGCTGTTGCGGTGGAGGAGATAGGTGTCCAGACCCGCCGGGGAGAGCGCGATGACGAGGCTGGTGATCGCGATGACCGCCAGCCAGACATGCGTACCGGGTGACGAACGCACCCACGACCTGATCGGCCGGGACGGTTCGCCACCCGGAAGGGTTCCGCTGGTTCCGCTGGCTTCGGTCGGCACCTTTCAGTGCCTATCACCCGAAGCCGGGAGAAACCTCAGAAATTGATCATGTGTCCGGCAATACCGTGGATCGCTTCCTTCACGGCCTCGCCCAGCGTCGGGTGCGCGTGGACGTTCCGGGCGACCTCGTGGACGGTGAGGTCCCACTGCTGGGCCAGGGTCAGCTCGGGCAGCAGCTCGGTGACGTCCGGGCCGATCAGGTGAGCGCCGATGATCTCGCCGTGCGTGCCGTCGGCGATGATCTTGACGAAGCCCGTGGCGTCGCCGAGACCGTGCGCCTTGCCGTTCGCGACGAACGGGAACTTGGCGACCTTGACGTCGAAGCCCTTCTCGCGGGCCTGCGCCTCGGTCCAGCCGAAGCTGGCGATCTGCGGCTGGCAGTAGGTCGCGCGCGGGATCATCGGGTAGTCGAGCTCCATCGTCTCGGCGTCCCCGATGGTCTCGGCCGCGATGACGCCCATGGCCTCGGCGGTGTGCGCGAGCATCAGCTTCGCGGTGACGTCGCCGATGGCGTAGATGTGCGGCACGGAGGTGCGGCAGCGGCCGTCGACGTCGATCGCGCCGCGCTCGGTGAGGGCGACACCGGTGGCCTCCAGGCCGTAGCCGGTGACGTTCGGGGCGAAGCCGATGGCCTGGAGGACCTTGTCGGCCTCCAGGACCTTCTGGACGCCGTCCTTGCCCGTGACGGTGACGCGGACCTGCGGGCCGGACTCGTCGATGGCCTCGACGCGGGTGGAGGTCAGGACGTCGATGCCGAGCTTGCGGTACTGCTTCGCCAGCTCCTTGGAGACCTCTTCGTCCTCCAGCGGGGCGACGCGGTCGAGGAACTCGACGATCGTGACCTTGGTGCCGTAGTTGTTCAGCACGTACGCGAACTCGATGCCGATGGCGCCGGCGCCCGCGATGACGATCGACTTCGGGGCGTCCTCGGCGAGGATCTGCTGCTCGTACGAGACGACGCGGTCGCTGAGGGCCGTGCCCGGGAGCAGGCGCGGGGTGGCGCCGGTGGCGATGATGCAGTTGTCGAAGGTGATCGTCTCCGAGGTGCCGTCGGCCTTGGCCACCTGGAGGGTGTTCGCGTCGAGGAAGGTGCCCCGGCCGTCGAACTCGGTGATCCCGTTCTTCTTCATCAGGAAGTGGACGCCCTTGACGCGGCCGTCCGCGACCGAGCGGCTGCGGCGGAACGCCTCGCCATAGTCGAAGGAGACGGTGCCGTCGACCTTGATGCCGAAGGTCTTTGCCTCGTGGTTGAAGATGTGGGCGAGCTCGGCGTTGCGCAGCAGCGCCTTGGTGGGGATGCAGCCGACGTTCAGGCAGACACCGCCCCAGTACTTCTCCTCGACGACCGCGACCCGCTTGCCCAGCTGGGCGGCGCGGATGGCGGCGACGTAGCCGCCGGGGCCAGCTCCGAGTACGACGACGTCGAAGCGGTCTGACATGACTGACTCCCGAGGGTGGTGAGGGTGTTCGGTCCACGTACGGGCCCACAGTAGTCCGGTGTCTCCGGGACGGTCAGTTGTAGGATGACTGGGCAACCGGGCAAATGGAGAGCGGGGCGGCATGGCACTCAGGGCAGCGGGACGGACCTCACTGGTGGACTCCGTCGTGGAACAGCTGCGCGGGCAGCTCGCCGACGGCGAGTGGGCGGTCGGCGACCGCATCCCGACCGAGCACGAGCTCGCGCAGCAGCTCGGCGTGGGCCGCAACACCGTCCGTGAGGCGGTCCGGGTCCTCGTCCACGCCGGCCTCCTGGAGTCCCGCCAGGGCAACGGGACCTTCGTCCGGTCGACCGCCGACCCGGCCGCCGTCCTGCGCGGCGTGCGCCACGCGGCCGCGTCCGACGTCCTCGAACTGCGGGTCGCCCTGGAGGCCGAGGCCGCCCGGCTCGCGGCCGAACGACGGGACACCCACGACCTGCTGCGGCTGAGGGCCGCCCTGACCGGCCTGCGGGAGGAGGGCGACCGGGACGCGGACGCGGACCTCGCCTTCCACCTGGCGGTCGTGGAAGCCACCCACAACGCCGCCTTCACCGAGGTCTACCGCTTCTTCTCCGCCCAGGTCCACGAAGTACTGGTCGAGGCCCTCGGCGACCGGGAGATGCCGCCGGTCGACATCGACGCCCACGAGGCGCTGGTGACCGCGATCGAGGCGGGCGACCCCGAGGCGGCGGAGCGCCAGGCCCGCGAACTGCTGCGGGTGCCGAGGGAGGCCGTCGCGGCCCTGCCGGAGCGGAACCGATGACGGCCGGCGCGCCCGCGCCCGAGGAGACGCGCGCCGACGGACCGGTGCGCGTGCCCGTCGACGCCGAGGCCGGGGCCCGCCGGCCGGCACAGGGAGCGGCCGCCCGGCGCGCCCTGCTCGCCCATCCGGCGCTGCTCCTGACCGGCATCGTGCTGGCCTCGCTGAACATGCGGGTCGCGCTGGCGAGCGTGGCACCCCTGGTCGGCGAGATGTCCGAGGCGTTCGGCCTCTCCTCGACGGCGAGCTCGCTCGTCACCTCGGTACCGGTGCTGTTCCTCGGCCTGGGCGCCCTGGTGGCTCCCTGGCTGGGCCGCCGCTTCGGCGCCGAACGCGTGCTGTTCGGCGCGCTCCTGCTGCTCGGCGTCGGCATCCTCGCGCGCCTCCTGCCGTCCGTGTACGCGCTGTACGGCGGCGGTGTCCTCGTCGGCACGGCGATCGCCCTGCTCAACGTGCTGATGCCGGGCCTGATCAAGCGGGACTTCCCGGACCGGGCCGCGGCGATGACCTCGGTCTACACGGGCGCGATGATCGCCGGTGCGACGGTGGCGGCGGCCGCCGCGGTACCGCTGGAGAAGGCACTGGGCGGCGGCTGGCAGGCGTCGCTCGGCTTCTGGTCCCTGCTCGCCGTGGTCGCCGCCCTCGGCTGGCTGCCGCAGGTGCTGATCGCCCGCGGCCGTCCGGGCCCCGCGTCACGGGCCGTCCCGGCCGCCGGCGCCCGCCCGGTCCGGGTCTGGCGCTCGGCGCTCGCCTGGCAGGTCACGCTGTTCATGGGACTGCAGTCGCTGTGGTCGTACGTGCTGATCGCCTGGATGCCGACGATGTTCACCGACCACGGGATGAGCCGCTCCACCGCCGGCGTGATCTTCGCCTTCAACAACCTGATCCAGGTCGCGGGCGCCTTCGCGGTGCCGCTGCTCGCCGGCCGGATGCGCAGCCAGCGCCCGCTGATCGTGCTGGTCACGACACTGGTCGCGGCCGGTTACGCCGGACTGCTGGTGGCGCCGGTGCAGGGTGCCTGGCTCTGGTCGGCGGTGCTCGGCGTGGGCCAGGGCGGCGCGGTCGGCCTCGCCCTGACGCTCATCGTGCTGCGCTCCGGGGACGCGGTGACCGCGGCCCGGCTGTCCGGGATGGCCCAGACCGTCGGCTATCTGCTCGCCGCGGCGGGCCCGCTGGCGGCCGGCGTCCTCCACCAGGCCACCGGCTCCTGGACCCTGCCGATCTGCGTGGTCCTCGGCGTCTGCGCGGCGGCCCTCGCCGTGGGCCTGCTCGCCGCCCGGGACCGGACGGTCTGAGAGAGGGCCGCCGCTCGCCGGCCTGATGGTGTCCCGCTGGCGGGCTTGTGGTGTCCCGCCGGCGGACCTGTGGTGTCCCGCCGGCGGGCCTGACGGTTTCCCGCCGGCGGGCTACTCCTCGCCGGCCAGCTTCAGGGTCCGCAGCTTGTGGCCGGCGAACCAGGTGGCCGCGACCGTGACGCCGACGAGGAGTACCGCGGCCGTCGGGAGCCCGACGTCCGAGGTGACCAGGCCGTCGCCGGTGACCTTCTGCGCGAGGGCCAGCGCCCACTGCTGGACGCTCAGGGTCTTCGCTCCGGCGATCAGGGAGCCGAAGAGGGCCTCCCACACCAGGGCGTAGACCAGACCGATCACCACGGCGTGCCGGCTGACCGTGCCGAGCAGCAGGAACAGCGCGCTGTAGGCGATGGAGGCCACCAGGGCCGCCACCGTGTACGCGACGGCCACCTGCTGGCCGTTGCCGTTGAGGATGAACCCGGCGATCAGCGTCGGGACGGCCGAGAAGACCATGGTCACCGCGATCGCGACGATCAGCTTGGTGAAGATGATCGTGGGCCGCTTCACCGGCTTGGACAGCAGATAGACGATGGAACCGTCGTCGATCTCGGGCCCGATCGCGCCCGTGCCGGCGATCACGCCGATCAGCGGGACCATCGTCGCCAGCGCGAAGCCGCCGAGGACGTCTGCGGCGACCTGGTCGTCCGCGCCGTTGAAACCGCGGACCACCGCCGAGATGAGCAGCAGCATGCCGGGCAGCAGGAAGAGGATCAGCGCCCTGCGGCGGCCGAGGAGGGCCCGGTAGGTGAGCCGGGCGACTGTGGGGTTGTACATCGGTCAGGCTCCTTTCAGGCCGCGACGAGGTACGAGAAGACCGATTCGAGGGACTCGTCCGAGGGCGAGACCGTCAGCAGACGGATCCCGCGCTCCTTCGCGACCTTCGGCAGCAGCTCGGTGAACCGCCCGAAGTCCACGGCCTGCACGCGCAGTCCGCCCTCCGCGTGGTCGACCTCGATGCCGGCCGTCGACGGGTCGGCGATCAGCGCCGCGGCGAGGGCCCGGTCGTCGCTGGAGCGGACGAGGTAGCGGTGCGGCCGGTCCGTCATCAGCCGGCGGATCTTGCGGAAGTCGCCGGAGGCCGCGTGGCGCCCGGCCACGATCACCTCGATGTGCGAGGCGAGCTGCTCGACCTCCTCCAGGATGTGCGAGGAGAACAGGACGGTGCGGCCTTCCGCGCCCATCCGTCGCAGCAGGTCCATCAACTGCATGCGCTGGCGCGGGTCCATGCCGTTGAACGGCTCGTCGAGCAGCAGCACCGACGGCTCGTGGACGAGGGCCGAGGCCATCTTCACGCGCTGCCGCATGCCCTTGCTGTACGTGGAGATCTTGCGGTCCTGGGCGTACTCCATCTCGACCGTGGCCAGCGCCCGCTGGGCCTCCTTGGTGCCGAGGCCCTGCAGTTCCGCGTTCGCCTGGACGAACTCGCGGCCGGTGAGGAAGTCGTACATCGCCTCCCGCTCGGGCACGACGCCGATCTCGCGGTAGACCGACTCGTTCCCCCAGATGGTGGCGCCGTCGAGGGTGACGGAGCCGGTGGAGGGGTCGAGGAAGCCGCCCATCATGTTGATCAGGGTGGACTTCCCGGCGCCGTTGGGGCCGAGGAGTCCGGTGACACCCGGGCCGACCGACATCGTGACGTCGTTCACGGCCACGACGTTGCCGAACCAGCGGGAGACGTGGTCGATGTGGAGCGTGGTCACAGCCCGACCTTTCGGTAGCGGCGCATCAGGATGCCGTACGAGCCGGCGACAAGCGCGAGGACGACCAGCAGATAGACCGCGCCGACACCGGCGCCCGGACCACCGCCGTCGGGGAAGCCCGTGGGCGCGCCCAGGAAGGCGGTCTGCACACCGTCGATGAGGGTCATCGGCGAGAACAGGCCGAGCCACTGGATGGCGTCCACGTTGTCCGTGGCGTAGGCGATGCCCATGAGGGTGGAGACGGCCCCGTACGAGATCGTGAAGACGGCGATCACGGCGGCGACGCCGAAGCCACGGCGCGGGGTGAGGGCCGCCATGACCAGCCCTATGCCGCCGAAGAGCAGCGAGAGCAGAGCCACCGAGACGATTCCCTGGCCGAACATCTTGGTCTGCTCGGCGAAGTCCATCTTGGCCAGCATCGAGCCGATCCAGAGGATCAGCAGCGGGACGACGGTGAGGACGAAGAGCGCCGAGGCCATCGCGCCGAACTTGGCGAGGACGTAGTCCACGCGCTCGATCGGGCGGGAGAAGTACAGGGGCACCGTCCGGAACCGGAGGTCCCGGGAGACGGACTGGGGCGCCTGCGAGGCCAGGTAGATGCTGATGACGACCTGGAGGAAGAGCGCGTACTGCGTGTACTCGATCGACAGCTTGGACTGCTTGGTGACGACCGCGACCGCGACGATGATCAGCGCCGGGACGCACATCACCGCGAAGAGCAGCATCGGCAGCACCTTGGACTTGGCGCTGCGGCCGAGTCCGTACGCGCCGCGCAGCGACTGCGAGAACAGCGACCGGCGCGCGTACGCCCGGCCGAGGCGCGGGCCGTCGTAGGACCGGTAGCCGATGTTGTGGATCCGGGTCGTGTCGGGAGCGGCCTGGGAGGGCTGCGGGGTCTGGGTGCTCATCGGGCCGGCACCTCCTCGTGCTGCGGGGACGCCTCTGCGGACTCCGGGCGGAAGACCTCGGCGATGTGGTGGCGGCGCTGCTCCATGCGGACGAGGCCGAGCCCGAGGCCGGCGACGGTGTCCCGCACGAGGTCGTACGTCTCCTCGCCGGCCGCCTCCAGGAGCAGGACGTGGCCGGCGCCGGGCAGGCCGTCCTCCACTCCCTCGTGGATCGTGACACCCGCCGCGGCGAGGGCCGCGCGGAGCGCCGCCGTGCCGTCGGGGCAGGAGTCGGAGTCGGTGACCTCGACCGCGAGCGTCGTGGTGGTCCGGGTGAAGTCGCTGGTGGAGCTGGAGCGGAGGAGCCGCCCGCCGTCGATGACGACGACGTGGTCGCAGGTGCGCTCCAGCTCGCCGAGGAGGTGCGAGGTGACGAGGACGGAGATGCCGAAGTCGGTCCAGACACGGCGGATCAGTCCGAGCATCTCGTCGCGGCCGACCGGGTCGAGGCCGTTGGTCGGCTCGTCGAGGAGAACCAGCTTCGGGTCGTGGACGAGCGCCTGGGCGAGCTTCACGCGCTGCTTCATGCCCGTCGAGTAGCCGCCTATGGGGCGGTAGCGCTCCTCGTACAGGCCGACGTGGCGCAGGGTGTCGGCGGTCCGCTCGCGGGCGGCGGTCGGCGGCAGCCCGGACATCCGCGCCATGTGCACGACGAACTCGGTGGCCGAGACGTCCGGCGGGAGGCAGTCGTGCTCCGGCATGTACCCGACGCGCTCACGGATCTCGGCGCCGGAGGTACGGACGTCGAGTCCGAGGACCTCGGCGCGGCCCTCCGTGGCGGGGGAGAGGCCGAGCAGGATCTTGATCATGGTGGACTTGCCGGCTCCGTTGGCACCCACGAGTCCGGTCACACCGGGCCCGATGTCCAGGGAGAGCCGGTCAAGCGCGGTCACCCGGGGGAACCGCTTGCTGAGGCTTTCGGTCGCGATCACAGTCACGTTTCGAAGGTAGTGGCGTGCGCCACAGCAGTCGTCAGCCCAACGGCTCGATCCTTGTCCGACTACAGGAGTACAAGCCGGTGGGTGCGGTCGCGACGAAAGTCTTTTTCCCCGGGCCGTCCGTCGGACTTTTCCACGGCCTCGCGCCGGACCCCTTGACGCAGCCGCCGAGCATTGTCACATTCATCGGTGTCAAGTTACGGACGCGTAGGGCGATCGGGCGCTCACACAGGACGGGCGGGTGGCATGGCCTCGGCAGTGACAGGGGAACTCTCCGCGGAGCTGCGGGGGTTCAGGGAAGTCCAGCGGCTCTCCTACGAGTGCGCGGAAGCCGTCGCGGCGCAGCTCAAGCCCGGGGTGACCGAGCGCGAGGCCGCCCGGATGCAGCGGGAGTGGCTGTACGAGCGCGGGGTGCGGGACTGGTTCCACCGGCCGTTCGCCTGGTTCGGGGACCGCACCGCCTTCGTCGACTTCAAGATCCCGCTGCAGTTCTTCCCGACGAACCGGCGGCTGGAGGCGGGGATGCCGTTCATCCTCGACATGGCCCCGGTCTACAAGGGCCACACGGCCGACATCGGGTACAGCGGCTGCCTGGGGCTCAACCCCTTGCACGACAAGCTCCTCGCCGACCTCGCGGACCACCGCGAGCTGATCCTCCGCGAGGTGCGCGAGCGCCGCACGCTGCGCGAGATCTACGAGGACGTGGACCGGCTCATGGTCCGCCAGGGATACGCGAACCGGCACCGCGCCTATCCTTTCGGCGTCATCGCCCACAAGATCGACCGGGTGAAGGAGCGCAGCTGGTCACCGACGCTCTTCGGGTTCGGCACCCAGGCGCTCAAGGGGCTCGCGAGCGATGCCCTGCACGGTCACCGGGACGGCTGGTCGCCGCTCTGGTCGCCGTACAAGTTCTCCGACCACCCGCCCAGGCCCGGCCTGTGGGCGGTCGAGCCGCACCTCGGATTCCGGGGGACGGGCGCGAAGTTCGAGGAGATCCTGGTCGTCACCGACTCGAAGGACCCCGAGCAGAGCGCGTTCTGGCTGGACGACGACCTGCCGCACGTGCGGCGCTGGAACGAGGGAGCGGTCTGATGGCGTCAATCGCCGGGCTGAACGCGGCGCGGGAGCGCTGGGTCCGTACGGGCGGGATCGAGCTGTGCGTCGCCGAGCTCGGCGAGCCGGACCGGCCGACCGTCCTGCTCGTGCACGGCTATCCGGACTCCAAGGAGGTCTGGTCGGATGTCGCGGCCAGACTGGCCGAGGAGTTCCACGTGGTGCTGTACGACGTCCGGGGGCACGGCCGGTCGACGGCGCCGGCCCCGCTGCGCGGCGGCTTCACCCTGGAGAAGCTGACGGACGACTTCCTCGCGGTCGCCGACGCCGTCAGCCCGGACCGGCCGGTCCACCTCGTCGGCCACGACTGGGGTTCGGTGCAGTCCTGGGAGTTCGCCACCGTCCCGCGCACCGAGGGCCGGATCGCCTCCTTCACCTCGATGTCGGGACCCTCGCTCGACCACTTCGGGCACTGGATCAAGCGGCGGATGGCCCGGCCCACCCCGCGCCGGGTCGGCCAGCTCCTCGGCCAGGGCGCCAAGTCCTGGTACGTGTACATGCTGCACACGCCCGTGCTGCCCGAGCTCGCCTGGCGCGGACCCCTCGGCAAGCGCTGGCCGAAGATACTGGAACGGGTCGAGAAGGTCCCCGCCGGGGACTACCCGACGCCCTCCCTGCCGAGCGACGCGGCGCACGGCGCCTGGCTCTACCGGGACAACGTCCGCGCGCGGCTGGGCCGGCCGCGCCCCGACGCGTACGCGCACACGCCCGTGCAGCTGATCACGCCGACCGGTGACGCGTTCCTCTCCGAGCGGCTCTACGACGACCTGGCCGACTGGGTTCCCGACCTGACCCGGCGCACCCTGCCCGCCAAGCACTGGGTACCGCGCACCCGTCCCGACCAGCTGTCCGCCTGGATCGCCGAGTTCGTGCGGGCCAACGAGGAGCCGGCGACCAAGGCGCCGAAGCCGGTCGCGGCGACCGCGGCGAAGAGCGGCGTGAAGCCGGAGTACACCGAGCGGTTCGGCGGCCAGCTCGTCCTGGTGACCGGCGCGGCCAGCGGCATCGGCCGGGCCACCGCCTTCGCGTTCGCGGAGGCCGGAGCCCGGGTCGTGGCCGTGGACCGGGACGGCGAGGGTGCGGTCCGCACGGCCGAGATGGCCCGGCTGATCGGCGCCGCGGAGGCGTGGGGCGAGACCGTCGACGTCGCCGACGAGCAGGCGATGGAGAAGCTGGCCGCGAAGGTGGCGAGCGAGTACGGGATCGTCGACGTCCTGGTCAACAACGCGGGCATCGGGCTCACCGGCTCCTTCTTCGAGACGACGAGCGAGGAGTGGAAGCGGGTCCTGGACGTCAATCTGTGGGGCGTGATCCACGGTTGCCGGATCTTCGGCGCGCAGATGACCGCGCGCGGCCAGGGCGGCCACATCGTGAACACGGCCTCCGCCGCGGCCTTCCAGCCGTCGCGCGCCCTGCCCGCGTACAGCACGTCGAAGGCGGCGGTGCTGATGCTCAGCGAGTGCCTGCGCGCCGAACTGGCCGGGCAGGGCATCGGGGTGTCCGCGATCTGCCCCGGCATCGTCAACACCAACATCACGGCGACCACCCGGTTCGCCGGGGTCGCGGACGCCACGGAGGAGAAGCGGCGCCAGAAGAAGGCCACCCGGCTGTACGGCCTGCGGAACTACCCGCCGGAGAAGGTCGCGGACGCGATCCTGGGTGCGGTCCTGCACGACCGCGCCGTCGTCCCGGTGACGCCCGAGGCCCGGGGCGCCCACTTCCTGTCCCGGCTGAGCCCCGGCGCGCTGCGGGCCCTGGCCCGCTGGCAGCCGCCCGCGTAGGGGGCGGGGTGCGGGAGGGGCGTGCGGTCGTACGATCCCTCCCAGCAGGGCCCCGCGACGGCGGGGTGCGGGAAGCGGTCGGCGGGAGCGGGTTTGTCCGAGCAGTCAGCACAGCCGGAGTACCGGATCGAGGACCTCGCCCATCACAGCGGGGCCACGGTCCGGACGATCCGCGCCTACCAGGACCGCGGTCTGCTGCCCCGCCCCGAGCGGCGGGGCAGGTCGAACGTGTACGGGGACGCGCACCTCGCGCGGCTCCGGCAGATCGCCGACCTCCTCGACCGGGGTTACACGCTGGCCTCGATCAAGGAACTCCTGGAGGCGTGGGACACCGGCCGGGGACTCGGCGGGGTGCTCGGTCTCGTCGCGGAGGTCCACGGGCCGTGGACGGACGAGGAGGCGGCCCGCATCTCCCGCGCCGAGCTGGACGCCCGCTTCGGCGGCACGCCGGACGAGGAGGCCATCCGGGAGGCCGTCGAGCTCGGCGTACTGGAGCGGCTTCCGGACCGCGGGACGGAGGAGTACCTCGTACCGAGTCCGCAAGAGCTGTCCGTGGCCGTCGAGTTGTACGCGGCCGGGGTACCCCTCTCGGCAATCACCGGGCATCTGAGGGAACTTCGCGACCAGGTCGAGCACATCGCCTCCCGTTTCCTAGAGTTCACGACCGAGCACGTCTTCGCCCGCTATCTGGAGCACCGCCCTCCCACGGACTCCGACGCGGCCGAGGCAGCGACGATGGTGCGACGGCTCCGGCCCCTCGCCCAGCAGACGGTGGACGCCGAACTGGCGCGGGCCATGCAGCTGTTGGCCACTCAGCACCTCCAGCTCCATCTGTCGTCGGACGCGCCTCCCGCGAGGGATGACGAGCCCCGCGCGGTGGCCCTGCCGGCCGCGACGGTACGGGCTGTTCAGACCCTGGTCGGCACGGAGGGGGTCGCGGCGTTCGTCGCGGCGGCGACAGAACGAGAGGTCAACAAAAGGACATTGGATGCTCTTACCTCAAGTCATCACAAATCTCCCTGATTTGCTCAATTCGACTCAAAGGCAAGCGCGTTGTCCACAGAATTGCCAACTCACCTGTGGATAAGTGGCTTTGGCTGTGGATCAAACATGTCCGCTTCAATTCATTGGTCCGGCGATCCGCGCTCCGGCATCCTGACGACATGACCCCACGACCACGGGACGAACGCCGCACGGTGAAGGTGTCGAAGTACCTCGCCAAGCACCTGCGCCACCAGCCCGAGCGGATCGGACTCGTCCTCGACGAGCACGGCTGGACCGAGATCGACGCGCTGCTCCGGGCCACGGCCGAGCACGGCTTCCCGATCACCCGCGAGGAACTCGACCATGTCGTCGCGACCAACGACAAGAAGCGCTTCGCGATCGAAGGCACCCGCATCCGCGCCAGCCAGGGACACACCATCGAGGTCGACCTGGACCTGCCGGCCGCCGAACCGCCCGCGTACCTCTACCACGGTACGGTCGCCGACCGGCTCCCCGCGATCCGGACGGAAGGGCTGCGCCCCATGGCCCGCCACCATGTGCACCTCTCCCCCGACCGGGAGACCGCGACCCGCGTCGGCGCGCGCCGCGGCCGGCCCGTGGTGCTGAGCGTGGACGCGGGCGCCATGCACCGGTCCGGGTACGTCTTCCACGTCAGCGCCAACGGGGTCTGGCTGGCCGACACCGTTCCACCGGAGTTCCTCCGCTTCACGGAGTGACCCGAGCGAGCAGAGTGATCAGAGCGACGGAAGAGGTCCCTCTCCGCGCAGCGCCTCAGGCATGATCGCTTCCATGGCACGCCCCACATCCCCGTATCCCCGTCTGCCCAGCACCGAAGCCGCCGTCACAGCGATCCGCGGGATCGCCCAGGAGTTCCGCCTGGAGATGACCGTGACCGACGACATCGGGGCGGACCAGTCCTCGCGGCGCACCTCGTCCGGCGCGTTCGCCGTCCTCGACCCCGACGGCTCCCTCCCGCACGAGGCGTACGTCGAACTGGGCGGCTCTCCCTCGGTGACGGTCCAGGTCTTCCCGGAGGGCGACGCCCGGATCACCGTGGAGGGAATCGAGTTCGCGGACGTGCCCCGCGACGCCGTGCCGGCCTTCCTGCGCGCCGTCCTCGGTGGCCTCGCCCACGTGAAGGGACGGTTCTTCCCGCCCGGCTGGTGGCTGATCGTCCCGCTTCCCGGCGACGAGACGTACAAGGAACTCGTCCCCGGCACCTCGCTCACCCCCTGGATGAGCAAGAACGCCCGCTGACCGGCCGAGGGCCGGCGCCGCCGAGGGACCACGGAGAGCCGCACGGTCACGGACCGCCGTAGGCTCGGGGACATGAGCCTGCGCCTGAGCACCGTCATCCTGCCCGTCGACCGCTGGCACGAGGGGGGCCGCCGGAAGTGGCGGCACGCCGAGGAACTCGGCTTCCACGCCGCGTACACCTACGACCACCTGTCCTGGCGGACCTTCCGCGACGGCCCCTGGTTCGGCGCCCTGCCCACCCTCACCGCGGCGGCGGCGGCCACCGAGCGGATCCGGCTCGGCACGCTCGTGACCTCGCCGAACTTCCGGCACCCCGTGACGCTCGCCAAGGAGCTGATGTCGCTGGACGACGTCTCCGGAGGCCGCGTGACGCTCGGCATCGGAGCGGGCGGCAACGGCTTCGACGCCACCGCGCTCGGCCAGGAACCGTGGACGCCGAAGGAGCGGGCGGACCGGTTCGGCGAGTTCGTCGCACTGCTCGACCGGCTGCTGACCGAGGACGCGGTGACGGACCAGGGCACGTTCTACTCGGCCGACGAGGCCCGGAACATCCCCGGCTGCGTCCAGCGCCCGCGGCTGCCGTTCGCGGTGGCGGCGACCGGCCCGCGCGGGCTCAGGCTGGCCGCGCGGTACGGCCAGGCGTGGGTGACGACCGGCGACCCGAAGCTGTACGAGGAGGGAACCCCCGAGCAGTCGGTGGCGGCGCTGCGCGGCCAGATCGAGAAGCTCGGCAAAGCATGCGCCGACTCCGGGCGGGACGTGGCAGAGCTGGACAAGATCCTGCTCACCGGCTTCACACCGGACCGGAGCCACCCCCTGGAGTCGGTGGCCGCCTTCGTCGACTTCGCCGGGCGCCACCGCGAGCTGGGCTTCACCGAGATCGTGATCCACTGGCCCATCCCGGACTCCGACTTCGCCGCCGACCAGACCGTCTTCGAGCAGATCGCCACCGAAGCCCTGGCCCAGCTGGGCTGACCCCCACGCGGCGCCCGCGCCCGGGGGCGGCCTCCGGGCCCGAGGGTGGCCCCCGTCCCCGGGTGGTGCGTGTCCCCGGGCGGTGTCCGTCACCGGGGGCGCGTGTCCCCGGGACGTGTCCGTCGCCGGGTGGGTCAGGCGCCGCGCCGGGCGTGCCCGCGCCACAGGGCGAGGAGGACGGGGGCGCCGACCGGGGCGGGCCGGGCGGGGCAGACGTCGAAGTGGCTGATCCGGCAGGTGTCGGAGGGTACGGCGGGGCCGAGGTTGACCGCCGTGCCGTCGCCCGCGATCCGCCAGCGCCGGCCCGCCGGAACGCCGCGGGCCGCCAGAGCCCCCGGCTCGATCATGATCCAGCGCCCTCGCACCGTACGGTGCCACTCGGCGCCGGCCCCGCACCCGTCACAGGTCGCGGTCGACGGTCTGCGCGTATCGGGTACGGCCTTCCCGGAGCGGGCCGCGAACGTCACGGCGGCGGTCACTCCGGCCAGCAGCTCCCCCACCAGCACCGGCTCCCGTACGGGATGACCCGGTCCGGCCAGCTCACAGGTCCCGCAGAGGGCCATGCCGAGGCTCGCGATCCATCGGCCGTACGGCGCACCGCATGCCTCGCACTCGTCGGACCGCCGGCCCGAGACCATGCCCCACCCCCTTGAGACCCCGCCGCCTCCCCTGACTCCTGGGGGTCTTCCCCGTACCTGCCGCGATCGAACGGGGGTTTACGGCCACGTCCACACGCTGCGATGTGGCCGGACCGGCGCGTGGAGGCGGGCGTGCGGGGGACGGGCGTGCGCCGGACGGGGCGTGCGGAAGCCGGACGGGCGTACTCCGGACGGGGCGCGCGGCTGGGACCGCTCCGGTGCACGACCACGGGAGACACTCCTAGCGACGCCCGGGGCGCTTCGGCAGGTGGCGGTAGCCGGGGTGGACGCCCGGGGTGAGGCCCTGCTGGTCGGCGATCCGCCCGAGCAGGGCCGTGAGCCGCGCCCGGTCCTCCGGGTCCAGCGCCGTGAAGAGGTCGTCCTCGTGCGCGGCGGCCACCTCCCGGACGCGCTCCAGCACCCGGATGCCCTCCTCGGACACGTACAGCTCGTGGTGGCGGCGGTCCTCGGCACTGCGACGGCGCTCCACGAACCCCTTCTGTTCCAGATGGTCGATGAGCGCGACCACCCGGCTCGGGACGACGCCGAGGTCGGCGGCGAGGGAGCGCTGACTGCGGCCCGGATCCATGGCGATCATCCGCAGCACGCCGACGTCCGGTGGCGCGAGGCCGAGTTCGCCGACCCGTTCTCCGAAACGCCCGGCCGCGTGCGCCCCGAGCTGGGCGAGCAGGAAGGCGCCGAAGCGCGGGGGCGCGGCGACGGCCGCTTCGGGATCTTCGCGTGGTTGCCGGTCGGTACTCACAGGGTTATGGTACGAGACAAGAACGATTCTCTCTAGTGAACTATTCTCCCCAGAGAACGGACAGGACTCGTGTCTGCAGAGAGCCGGACCGACCCCCGCCATCCGACCGTCGCCCCCCGAGAGCGCCGGGAAGCCCAGGGAGGGCCGCCGCCGGGCGTGCTCGCCGTGGTGTTCACCGCGCTGTTCCTGGCCGGGCTCGTCCTCAGCACCGTGCTCGCCGGCGGTGACCCCTTCCCCTCGCCCTTCGGCGAGACCGGCGAGATCGTGGCGTACTTCCGCGCCCACTCCGACGCCGTCCAGGTGTCCGGCGCCCTCCAGTTCGCCGCCGCGATCCCGCTGGCCGTCTACGCCGCCACCGTCTCGGCCCGGCTGCACAAGCTCGGCGTCCGCGCCCCCGGCGCGACCATCGCGCTGGCCGGCGGACTCCTCGCCGCCGGCTTCCTGGCCTGCTGCGGACTGGTGAGCTGGACCCTTTCCCGTACGGAGGTGCTCGAACTCGCGCCGCTCGTCCGGGCCCTGCAGTACCTGGCCTTCGCCACCGGCGGCCCCGGACACGTCGTCACGCTCGGCCTGCTCGTGGCCGGCATCGCCGTCCCCGGCCTGCTCGCCGGACTGCTGCCCCGCGCGCTGGCCGTCACCGGCCTCGTCCTCGCGACCATCGCCGAACTGGCCACCCTCACCCTGCTCTTCGACGGCGCCGCCCTGCTGCTGCCGCTGGCCCGCTTCACCTGCCTGGGCTGGCTGATCGCCGCCGGGTTCCTGCTGCCCCGTCGCCGCACCCGCAAGGAGCTCTGACATGACCGGGAACACGACCGAAAGCACGACCGGGAACACGACCCGGAAGCCGCCCCGCGAACTGACCGAGAAGCTCGTCCGTTTCCAGCAGCCCGAGAAGGTCCTGCGCTACCTGGGGGAGCTGCCCGAGACCCGGCTGGCCGGCCTCTTCGGCCTGGACACCGACGACTACCGCGCGCTGCTGAGGGACTTCGACGAACAGGCCCGGTCCACGGCGGCCGAGCTGCTGAAGGACTCCGGTTTCGCCGACCGGGCCGACCGGCTGCCCTTCCGGCCCGGGCAGCGGATCGTGGCCCTCGGCGAGAGCACCACCGCCGACCGGCTCTCGTGGTTCTCGATCCTGCGCCATCTCCTCCCGGACGGCGTCGAACTCGTCAACCTCGCGGTCTCGGGCCTCACCACCACCCAGGCCCTCACCCAGCTGTCCTCACTGAACTTCCTGCGCCCCGACTGGGTGCTGTGCATGCTCGGCGCGAACGACACCCAGCGGCTCGGCCGCGGCGCGGGGACACCGGGCACCCGCCTGGTCAGCGAGGCCGAGACCGCGCGCAACCTCCTCGCCCTCCGGGAAATCGGCGGGCAGGCCCTCTCCGGCGAGAACCGCTGGATCTGGCTCACCCCGAGCTCCGTGGACCAGGAACGGGCCGACGCCTACCCGCACTTCCAGCGCGCCGGGATCGGCTGGTCGGGCGAGGACGTGGACGGCGTCGCCGACTTCCTCCTCGGCCGGCCGGAACCCGCGGTCGACACCCGTCGGGCCACCGCCGGCCTGCACCTCGACGACGGCATCCACCTCACGCTCGACGGCCAGCGAGCCGTCGTGACCGCCCTCGTCGACACCCTGGCGGAGAGCCCGCCGGCGCCGGCGCCCACAGCAGTGACAGCGACAACGACCACGACCACGGCATCAACAGCGACAACGCAGACGGAGGCGAAGACGTCATGAGGCTCCTGCTCTTCGGCGTCACCGGCGGTACGGGCGCGCAGCTCCTCGACCAGGCCCTCGGCGCCGGCCACCAGGTGACCGCCGTCGCCCGCGACCCCGCCCGGGTACCGGTCACGGACCCCGGCACGCGGCTGACCGTCGTCCCTGGGGACGTCCTGGCACCGGACGGCTGGCGGCGGGCCGTCCCCGGACACGACGCGGTGGTCTCCTGCCTCGGCAGCACCGACCGCAAGCACCCCACGACCGTCTACTCCCAGGGCGCCCGCAACATCGTCGAGGCCATGCGCGCCGCGGGCGTCGGCCGGCTGCTCTGCCTCTCCTCGGCCGGCCTGGAGATCACCCCCGACGTGCCGCTGCCGCAACGCCTCGTCACCCGGTTCGTCGTCCAGCGGCTCTACCGCCACGGGTACGCGGACATGGCCCGGATGGAGACCTTCATGGCCTCGGCGTCCGCCGGCGACACGGCCTGGACCGTGGTCCGGCCGCCGATGCTCACCGACGGCCCGCTGACCGGCCGCTACCGCACCGCGGAGAACGGCCACCTGGACCGGCCCAAGTCCCTCTCCCGCGCCGATCTCGCCCACTACCTCCTGTCCGGGGTCGGCGACGCGCGCGCCCACCGCGCCGTCGTGGAGGTCGCGTACTGAGCGAGGTGGGGCCGCCGGGGAAGGAGCGGCGGCAAGGCGGCGCCAAGAGCGAGCGACGGCGCACGGGAAGGCCGGAACCGGACCACTCATATGTGCGGCTCCCCGCACGCACGTGCGTCCGGTGCGGAAGAATGGCGCGGTGACCTCTCCCCGATCCCCGCGTCCTTCCGCCCCGGCGCCCCGGCTGATCGCCACCGACCTGGACGGCACGCTGCTGCGCGACGACAAGTCCGTATCCGAGCGCACGATCGCCGCACTGGCCGCGGCCGAGCAGGCCGGAATCGAGGTCTTCTTCGTCACCGGCCGCCCGGCGCGCTGGATGGACGTCGTCAGCGACCACGTCCACGGGCACGGCCTGGCGATCTGCGCCAACGGCGCCGCCGTCGTCGACCTCCACGCGGGAAACACCTTCCTGGAGGTCCGGCCGCTGGAGCGCACGGTCGCCCTCGACGTCGTCCGCGCCCTGCGCGAGGCCGCGCCGGGCACCTCGTTCGCCGTCGAGCTCACGACCGGCATCCACTACGAGCCGCTGTACCCGCCGTTCTTCCTCGACCCCGGCGCCACCGTCGCCACCGCCGAGAAGCTCCTGTTCGAGGAGGCGCCGGGGGCGGCGGCCCCCGTGATCAAGCTGCTCGCCCAGCATCCCGAGCTGGACCCCGACGCGTTCCTCGCGGTGGCCAGGGAGGCCGCCGGAGACCGGGCGTCCTTCACCCGGTCGAGCCCCACCGCGCTCATCGAGATCAGCGCGCTGGGCGTCTCCAAGGCGTCCACCCTCGCCCTGTGCTGCGCCGAGCGCGGCATCACGGCGGACGAGGTCGTCGCCTTCGGTGACATGCCCAACGACATCGAGATGCTGAGCTGGGCGGGCCGCTCGTACGCGATGGGCAACGCCCACCCCGACGTGATCGCCGCCGCCTCCGGCCGCACGGTCGGCAACAACGAGGACGGCGTGGCCGTCGTCATCGAACAACTCGTGGCCGAGGCCCTGAACGCGGCCCGGGACCGCGCCGCGCAGGACTAGGGGTTGCCCTGCCGATCAGGCCGGGCAACCCCGTAAGGCCGTCCGCGGCGTCCCGTACGGGGACTACAGCGGCGCCTCCCACACCACCGTCGTACCGCCGCCGTCCTCCCCGAGACCCGGCCCGCACCAGCTCGCGCCACCCAGCGACTCGGCCCGCCGGGCCAGGTTGCGCAGGCCGCTGCGCCGCCCGCCGGCCGGAATGCCGATGCCGTCGTCCGCGACCGAGAGCCGTACCCCCGCCGAGCCGTCGGGGAGGGTGACGGTGGCGTCGACGACGACCTCGATCCGGTCCGCCTCCGCGTGCCGGAAGGCATTGGAGAGCGCCTCGCGCAGGGCGGCGATGAGGTTCTTGCCGGTGAGGTCCCCGACCGTCGCGTCGATCGCGCCGAGAAAGCGGTGCGCGGGCTTGAAGCCGAGCGGTACGGCCGCCATGTTGATCTCCCGCAGGACGCGGGTGCGCAGCCCCGAGGGGGCCTCGGCGGGTCCCTGCTGGAGGGCGAAGATCGCCGTACGGATCTCCTGGATGGTCACGTCCAGCTCGTCCACGGCCTTGCCCACGCCCTCGCGTACGGCCGGCACGATCGACCTGCGCTGGGCGCTCTCCAGCATCATCCCGGTGGCGAAGAGCCGCTGGATGACCAGATCGTGCAGGTCACGGGCGATCCGGTCGCGGTCCTCGTACACGGCGAGACGCTCCCGGTCCCGCTGCGCGTCGGCCATCATCAGGGCCAGCGCGGCCTGCGAGGCGAACTGGGTGGCGAGGGTCCGCTCCGCCTCCGTGAACTGGCGGGCGCCCCGGGCACGGGGCGTGGCGAGAGCGCCGAGGACCCGGCCGCCGCTCTGCAGCGGCAGCATCATGCTCGGCCCGTACGCCGAGGTCAGCCGGCTGATCATGCGCGGGTCGGTCGAGGCGTCCGTGATGAAGACGGCCTCGCCCTCCAGGAGTTCCTTCACCACCGCGCTCTCGGGCGGGATCACCACGCCGAGCGACTTGGTGGGCCGGGGCGAGGAGACGGCGACGATCTCCAGGCCGCCGTCCTCCGCGGGCAGGAGCACGATCCCGGCGTCCGCGTCGGCGAGCCTCCGGGCCTGTTCGGCGACGACGGCCAGGGCGTCGTCCGCGTCCCCGCCGGAGAGCAGGGCGGTGGTGACGGCGACCGAGCCGTCGATCCACCGCTCTCGCTGCCTGGCCGCCTCGTACAGACGGGCGTTGCCGATGGCGATGCCCGCCTCGGTGGCGAGCACCCGGACCATGTGCACGTCGTAGTCGTTGAACTCGCCGCCCCCGCGCTTCTCGGCGAGGTACAGATTGCCGAAGATCTCGCCCTGGACCCTGATGGGGACGCCGAGGAAGGTCCGCATGGGCGGGTGTCCGGGCGGGAATCCGGCCGCGCGGGGATCGCTGGACAGATCGGCGAGGCGAATGGTCTGCGGGTCGCGGATCAGCGCGCCGAGCAGCCCCGCGTGTCCGTCGGGGCGGCGGCCGATCCGGTGCGCCGTGTCCTCGTCGACGCCGAAGGTGACGAAGTCGGACAGGCCCTCGCCCTCGTCGTCGACGATGCCGATCGCGGCGTAGCGGGCGTCGGCGAGTTCGGCGGCGGTCTCGCAGATGCGGTCCAGGGTGGAGTGGAGTTCCAGCCCGGTGCCGACCGAGCGCATGGCCTCCAGGAGCTGCGGCACGCGGGCGGTGAGCTCCGTGGACAGCCCCTGGAGGCTGCGGGTGGCCTGGGTGGCTGCTTCCAGGGGGTCAGGGACGTCGGACGCGGCGGCGGTCATGGGCTTGAGCCTAGTTAGTCCGATTTGGCGAGAAAAGTCGGCCGGTCCTCTCCGCCGTTCGACAGACCGGCCCTCGCACCGGCTCCCGCTGCTCCCACGGCCAGCAGATCGGTCTCCCGCTCCTGCTCCAGCATCCGGCGCAGGGGTCCGTCCGTGGTGGCGAGCTCCTCGTAGGAGCCACGCTGCACTGTCCTGCCCTCGTCGAGGACGACGACTTCGTCGACGGCGTCGAGACCGTGCAGCCGGTGGGTGATCAGGACGGTCGTCCGGCCTTCGGTGGCCCGCAGCAGGTCGTCGGTGAGCGCGTCGGCGGTGGCCAGGTCGAGGTGCTCGGCCGGCTCGTCGAGGACGAGGACGGGGAAGTCGGCCAGGAGGGCCCGGGCGAGCGCGAGGCGCTGGCGCTGGCCGCCGGAGAGCCGGGAGCCGTGCTCGCCCACGAGGGTGTCGAGCCCGTCGGGCAGTCCGTCCACCCAGTCGAGCAGCCGGGCGCGGCGCAGCGCCTCGCGCAGCTCCTCGTCGCTCGCCCCGGTGCGGGCGAGCCTCAGGTTCTCGCGCACGGAGCTGTCGAAGAGGTGGGCGTCCTGGGCGCAGAGGCCGACGAGGCGCCTCACCGCGTCACCGTCGAGTTCCCACGCCGGCACTCCGCCGAGCCGGTACGTGCCGTGCTCCACGTCGAGGAAGCGCAGCATCACCTGGGCGAGCGTGGTCTTCCCGGAGCCGGAGGCACCGACGACGGCGACCCGGCGCCCGGCGTCCAGGGTGAGCCGGAAGTCGGCGAGCGCCGCCCGCTCCTGCCCGGCGTACCGGGCCGAGAGCCCGTCCAGCTCCAGCGGGAACGGTCCGGCCGGGGGAGTCTCGGGCCGGGCCGGCTCGTGTACGGGCACGGGGGCGTCGAGCACCTCGAAGACCCGCTCGGCACTGTGCTTGACGCGCTGCCGGTACTGGACGGCGAGCGGCAGCCCGGTGACGGCCTCGAAGGCGGCGAGCGGCGTCAGGACGACCACGGCGAGGGCCACTCCGTCGAGCCGCCCGTCCCGTACGCCCTGGACTCCGACGAGCGCGGCGGCCACGACCGTCAGGCCGCAGACCACGGCGGAGAGCCCGGCACCGAGCGCGGCGGCCGCGGCCTGCCGGGAGGCGATGCCGGTGAGAGTGCGGTCGGCGTCCCGCGTCCGTTCGATCCGGCCCCGCAGCGCACCGGCCACCGTCAGCTCGGCGCAGCCGCGCAGCAGGTCGGCCACGGCGGTCGCCAGGCCGCCGCGCGCGGGGGCGAGCCGCCGTTCGGCCCGGCGGGCGAGGGCCCCGCCGGCCGCCGGCACGGCGACCCCCGCGATCAGCAGGCCCACGGCGAGGACGGCACCGGCCTCCGGCAGCAGCCAGGCGGTGAACCCCGCGGACGCGACGCCCACGACGAGCGCCGCGCCCACCGGGAGCAGCCAGCGCAGCCAGTAGTCCTGGAGCGCGTCGACGTCGTGGACGAGCCGGGCGAGCAGGTCGCCGCGCCGGGTGCGGCGCAGTCCGGCCGGGGCGATCCGCTCCAGGCGCCGGTAGACGGAGACCCGCAGCTCGGCGAGCATCCGGAGCACGGCGTCGTGCGAGACGAGCCGCTCCCCGTACCGGAAGACGGCCCGGCCGATGCCGAAGGCGCGCGTCGCGGTGACGGCGACCATCAGATAGAGCACGGGAGGCTGTTCGGAGGCGCGGGAGATGAGCCAGCCGGAGACGGCCATGAGCCCGACGGCGGAGCCGAGAGCGAGGCTCCCGAGCAGCAGGGCGAGCGCCATGCGCCCCTTGAGCTCCCCGGCCATGTCCCGAACGCGGGCGAGCACGGACGAAGGGCCGGTCGTCGTCTGTTCCGGCACGCCGGGCCGCTGTTCCCCCGAGGGGGGTACGGGCGCGCTGACCGCGCCGGCGAACCCGCCGTCCTCCGACACGCCCGCAACCGCACCCGACCCCGGTCCGTCGGTGCCTTCGGATCCCGCGACGGCGCCGAGGGTCACCACCCGGTCCGCGACCGCGAGCAGCGCCGGCCGGTGCACGACCAGCAGCACGGTCCGGCCGGCCGCGAGACGCCGGACCGCGTCCACCACGCCGGCCTCCGTCTCACCGTCGAGGGCGGCCGTCGGCTCGTCGAGCAGCAGCAGGGGCCGGTCCGCCAGGAACGCCCGGGCGAGCGCGAGCCGTTGCCGCTGGCCCGCAGAGAGTCCCGCCCCGTCCTCGCCGAGGACCGTGTCGAGCCCCTGCGGCAGCCCCGCGACGAACCCGTCCGCCCCGGCGTCCCGCAGAGCCTGACGCACCTCCTCGTCGGAGGCGTCGGTGCGGGCCAGCCGTACGTTCTCGGCGACCGTCCCCGCGAAGAGGTACGGGCGCTGGGGCACCCAGGCGATCCGCGACCGCCAGGACTCCAGGTCGAGCGAGGCGAGGTCCTCGCCGCCGACCCGCACGGAACCGCCCTCCTCGGGCACCGCGAACCCCAGGACCACGTCGAGGAGCGTGGACTTCCCGACGCCGCTCGGACCGACCAGGGCCACCGTCTCGCCCGGCTCGACCGTCAGCGTCGCCGCGTCCAGCGAGGGTTCGGTACGCCCCTCGTGGCGTACCGTCACCCGGTCGAGCTCCAGCCGCGTCGAGGCCGGCACCGGCGCCGTACCGCCGTCCCGTACCGGCTGCTCCAGGACGTCGAAGATCTCCTCGGCCGCCGCGAGTCCCTCGGCCGCCGCATGGAACTGCGCACCCACCTGCCTCAGCGGCAGGTACGCCTCGGGGGCCAGGATCAGGATGACGAGCCCGGTGTACAGATCGAGGTCGCCGTGGACCAGCCGCATGCCGATGCTCACGGCGACGAGCGCGACCGACAGCGTCGCGAGGAGTTCCAGGGCGAAGGAGGAGAGGAAGGCGATCCGCAGCGTGCGCATCGTCGCCTGGCGGTACTCCGAGGTGATCGCGCGGATCGACTCGGCCTGGGCCTTCGCCCGGCCGAAGATCTTGAGGGTGGGGAGGCCCTCCACCACGTCCAGGAAGTGGCCGGAGAGCCGGGAGAGCAGCTTCCACTGGCGGTCCATCCGGGCCTGGGTGTACCAGCCGATGAGGATCATGAAGACCGGGATCAGCGGCAGGGTGACGACGATGATCGCCGCCGAGACCCAGTCCTCGGTGACGATCCGGGCCAGTACGGCCACCGGCACGACCACCGCGAGCCCCAGCTGGGGCAGATAGCGGGCGAAGTAGTCGTCGAGCGCGTCCACGCCCCGCGTCGCGAGCGCGATCAGCGAACCGGCCTTCTGGCCGCTCAGCCACCCGGGGCCGAGCGCGGCCGCACGGCCGAGGAGCCGCCCGCGGAGTTCGGACTTGACCGCCGCGCTCGCCCGGTGGGCGGCGAGCTCGGTCAGCCAGGAGACGAGGCCCCGTCCCACCGCGACGCTCGCGAGGAGCAGCAGCGGGGTGGTCAGGGCGGAAACCGACTGGCCCTGCTGGAAGGCCCCCACCACGATCTCGGCGATGAGCATCGCCTGGGCGATGACCAGCGCCGCCCCGACGAGGCCGAGGACGACCACCGCGATCAGGAAGAAGCGGGTGGCCCGGGCGTACCGGAGCAGGCGCGGATCGATCGGTTTCACGTGAAACATGCCCCTCTAGTGAGCGTCGGCGATGTGGTGCGTACCGATGCGCTTACGGAACACCCAGTAGGTCCAGCTCTGGTAGAGCAGCACCAGCGGGGTCGCGATCGCCGCGCACCAGGTCATGATCTTGAGCGTGTACGGGCTCGACGACGCGTTCGTCACGGTAAGGCTCCACTCGGGGTTGAGCGAAGACGGCATGACGTTCGGGAAGAGCGCGAGGAAGAGCATCGCCACGGCGGCGGCGATCGTCACGCCCGAGAGCGCGAAGGACCAGCCCTCGCGACCCACCTTGATCGCGCCGATCGCGCCCACCAGCGCCACCACCGCGACCAGCATCGCCGCGAGGCTCCAGCCGTCGCCCGTGTCGACCTGGGTCCAGATCAGGAAGCCGAGCGCGGCCACCGCCGTCACCAGACCCACCTTGAGCGCGAGCGCCCTCGCCCGGCCCCGGATGTCGCCCACCGTCTTCAGCGCGACGAAGACCGCTCCGTGGAAGGTGAAGAGGGTGAGCGTGACCAGGCCGCCGAGGAGCGCGTACGGGTTGAGCAGGTCCCAGAAGCTGCCGACGTACTCCATCTCCGCGTCGATCTTCACGCCCCGGACGATGTTGCCGAAGGCCACGCCCCAGAGGATCGCGGGGATCAGCGAGGTCCAGAAGATGGCCTGCTCCCAGTTGCGCTGCCAGTTCTCCTCGGGCCGCTTCGCCCGGTACTCGAAGGCGACACCCCGGATGATCAGGCAGACCAAGATGATCAGCAGCGGCAGGTAGAAGCCGGAGAACAGCGTCGCGTACCACTCGGGGAACGCGGCGAAGGTCGCGCCGCCGGCGGTGAGCAGCCACACCTCGTTGCCGTCCCAGACGGGCCCGATGGTGTTGATGAGGACCCGCTTCTCGGGCCGGTCCCGGGCGAGCAGCTTGGTGAGGATGCCGACCCCGAAGTCGAAGCCCTCGAGGAAGAAGTAGCCGATCCAGAGGACCGCGATGAGTACGAACCAGACGTCGTGGAGTTCCATGCCTCGATCTCCTGAGCCTCAGTACGAGAAGGCCATGGGGCGGTCGGGGTCACGAGAGTCCCCGCCGATCTTGGTGGGCGGATTGAGATCGTCCTCGGTCAGCTCCGGCGGGCCCGCCTTGATGTACTTCACGAGGAGCTTGACCTCGATCACGGCGAGGACGGCGTAGAGCGCGGTGAAGACGATCATCGAGGTGAGCACCTCGCCCGTCGTGGTGCCGGGGGAGACCGCGTCCCGGGTGCGCAGCACGCCGTAGACGACCCAGGGCTGACGGCCCATCTCGGTGAAGATCCAGCCCCAGGAGTTGGCGATGAGCGGGAACGCCATGGTCCAGAGAGCGATGATCCAGTACCACTTGCCCAGGCGGGGGCTGAGCGCCTTCCGCTTGAACAGGACCAGGTTCGGCACCTCGTCCTCACCGGTCCGCAGGCCCGGTGCCAGCATGAACTTCTTCCGGGTCAGCCAGAGGCCGAGCATGCCGATGCCCAGCGAGGCCATGCCGAAGCCGATCATCCAGCGGAAGCCCCAGTAGGCGACGGGGATGTTGGGCCGGTAGTCGCCCGGCCCGTACTTCTCCTGCTCGGCCTTGTTCACGTCGTTGATGCCCGGGACGTACGAGCTGAAGTCGTCGTTCGCGAGGAAGGACAGCAGGCCCGGGATCTCTATGGCGACCGTGTTGTGGCCCTTCTCGACATCGCCGTAGGCGAAGACCGAGAAGGGAGCGGGCGCCTCGCCGTCCCAGAGCGCTTCGGCGGCGGCCATCTTCATGGGCTGCTGCTTGAACATGACCTTGCCGAGCAGGTCACCGCTGACGGCGGTGCCGAGGCCCGCGATGATCAGGGTGATCAGGCCGAGCCGCAGCGAGGTGCGCATCACCGGGATGTGCCTCTTCCGCGCCAGGTGGAAGGCGGAGATGCCGACCATGAACGCACCGCCGACCAGGAAGGCCGCCGTGATCGTGTGGAAGAACTGGGTGAGGGCGGTGTTCTGGGTGAGCACCGCCCAGAAGTCGGTGAGCTCGGCGCGACCGCGCTCCTCGTTGATGCGGTAGCCCACGGGGTGCTGCATCCAGGAGTTGGCCGCCAGGATGAAGTACGCGGAGAGGATGGTGCCGATCGACACCATCCAGATGCAGGCGAGGTGGATCTTCTTCGGCAGCTTGTCCCAGCCGAAGATCCACAGACCGATGAAGGTCGACTCGAAGAAGAAGGCGATGAGTGCCTCGAAGGCGAGCGGGGCACCGAAGATGTCGCCGACGAAGCGCGAGTAGTCGGACCAGTTCATGCCGAACTGGAACTCCTGCACGATGCCGGTGACGACTCCCATGGCGATGTTGATCAGGAAGAGCTTGCCCCAGAACTTCGTCGCCCTGAGGTACTTCTCGTTCTCGGTCCGCACCCAGGCCGTCTGGAGACCGGCGGTGAGGGCGGCGAGGGAGATCGTCAGGGGGACGAAGAGGAAGTGGTAGACGGTGGTGATGCCGAACTGCCAGCGCGCCAGAGTCTCAGGCGCCAGAGCGAGGTCCACGTCGTTTTCTCCTTACATCGCCGTGGTCACATCGGCAGTTTGCCCTGATAATCCCACTCATTACGGGATGAACCAGGACACGCTTGTGAACGCGTTCACATTCACAAGCATTATTGCTCATACGAAATCCGTACCTTCAGTCGGGGTCCCCCCACCGATGGTCACCTCTTCCCAGGATCTTCAACATATTGTTGAATCCCGGGCATGACCCTTCGGATACGCATCGTCTGGCCGGCCGGACACACCACGGCCACCCTTGAGGAGACCCCCACGAGCACCGCGCTCGCGGGAGCCCTCCCGATCTTCTCCACCGCCCGGACCTGGGGCGAGGAGGTCTACTTCGACACCCCGGTCTCCGCCGCCGTCGAGGACGGCGCGCGCCAGGTCGTCGACCCCGGCACCGTGGCGTTCTGGACCGAGGGCGACGCCCTCGCCCTCCCCTACGGCCCCACCCCGGTCTCGCGGGGTGCCGAGTGCCGGCTCGCGAGCCCCTGCAACCTGCTGGGCTCGCTCGACGGCGACCCGCGGATCCTGGCCACCGTCAGGGACGGCGACCCGATCCGCGTGGAACACGTCGCGGGCTGACCCGTCAGCCCTCCTTGCGGAAGCCCTCCGCCACCTTCAGGAACAGGTCGTTCGCCTCGGTCTCACCGATCGTGACGCGCACGCCCTCGCCCGCGAACGGCCGCACCACCACACCGTGCCGCTCGCACTCCGCCGCGAAGTCCACCGTGCGCTCGCCGAGCCGCAGCCAGACGAAGTTCGCCTGGGTGTCCGGCACGGTCCAGCCCTGGGCCACGAGCCCCGCGCGGACCCGCTCGCGCTCGGCCACCAGCGAGCCGACCCGCCCGAGCAGTTCGTCCTCGGCCCGCAGCGAGGCCACCGCCGCGTCCTGCGCCAGCTGGCTCACGCCGAACGGCACCGCCGTCTTGCGCAGCGCCGCCGCCACCGGCTCGTGCGCCACCGCGAAGCCGACCCGCAGCCCCGCCAGGCCGTACGCCTTGGAGAAGGTGCGCAGCACGGCGACGTTGGGCCGGTTCCGGTAGAGCTCGATGCCGTCCGGGATGTCGGCGTCGCGGACGAACTCCCGGTACGCCTCGTCGATCACGACCAGGACGTCGGACGGGACCCGGTCCAGGAAGCGCTCCAGCTCCGCCCGGCGGACCGCGGTGCCCGTGGGGTTGTTCGGGTTGCAGACGAAGATCAGCCGGGTCCGGTCGGTGATCGCCTCCGCCATCGCGTCGAGGTCGTGCACCTCGCCCTCGGTCAGCGGCACCTGCACCGAGGTGGCCCCGCTGATCTGCGTGATGATCGGGTACGCCTCGAAGGAGCGCCAGGCGTAGATCACCTCGTCGCCCGGGCCGGACGTGGACTGGAGGAGCGACTGCGCGACGCCGACCGAGCCGGTGCCGGTGGCCAGGTGGGAGACCGGCACGCCGAAACGGTCCGCCAGCTCCTGCATCAGGGCCGTGCACGCCATGTCCGGGTAGCGGTTGAAGTTCGCGGCAGCCGCCAGCGTGCTCTCCATGACCCCCGGCAGCGGCGGGTAGGGGTTCTCGTTGGAGGACAGCTTGAAGGCCACCGGACCGCCCGCGGCGGCCGGCTTGCCCGGCTTGTAGGTGGGGACGCCGTCCAGCTCGGCGCGCAGCTTCGGGCTGCCCGTACTCGTCCCGCTGGTCTCGCTCACTGTGTGGCCTCCTCGACCGTCCGTACCGCCAATACTCCTCACCTTAAGAGGATTCGCCCCCGCTGCGAATGGGCTGTGGACAACAGGAGGGACACGCTGTGGAAACGCCCCGGCAAGGGGGGAGCGCGCGCCAGGGTGGCGTGCGCTGGTGGCGAGCGCCGTGGCGCGCATCCCCCGTAGAGGTGAGTTGAGACCTCTTCGAGACCTCGCCCCCTCACCAGGCGTACGCCGTTCGACAACCACAGGTCTCATGCCAAAGGCCATAACTGCCTTGGATTTCAATGCCCTTGAGGCTTTTCGATCATGCAGAAACGTGCCTGTCAATGCCCGCATATGCGACCGGCCCAACCGACCCTCATCGCCCTACTATCGGCTCGCCATGACAGCAGCAGGGAAGCACCAGGTGAGCCGGGCACAGACCCGGGGAAGCCGGCAGGGCCGGGCGGGCATCCGGGACGTGGCCGCCGCCGCCGGGGTCTCCATCACGACTGTCTCCGACGCGCTCAACGGCAAGGGCCGACTCCCGGACGCCACCCGCCGCCACGTGCGCGAGGTCGCCGACCGCTTGGGCTACCGCCCATCCGCGGCGGCCCGCACGCTCCGCACCGGGAAGTCGGGACTCATCGGCCTGACCGTGACCACGTACGGGGATGAACCTTTCACCTTCACCGAATTCGCGTACTTCGCGGAGATGGCCAGAGCAGCCACATCGGCGGCGCTCGCCCGGGGCTACGCCCTGGTCATCCTCCCCGCCACCTCCCGCCATGACGTCTGGTCGAACGTCGCCCTCGACGGCACCGTCGTCATCGACCCCTCCGACCACGACCCGGTCGTCACCGAACTGGTCCGCCAGGGTCTGCCCGTCGTCTCCGACGGACGCCCCGCCGGCACCCTTCCGGTCACCGCCTGGGTCGACAACGACCACGAAGCCGCCGTCCTCGATCTGCTCGACCACCTCGCCGCCGCCGGCGCCCGCCGCATCGGCCTCCTCACCGGAACCACCACCGACACCTACACCCGCCTGTCCACCACCGCGTACCTGAACTGGTGCGAGCGGGTGGGCCAGGACCCCGTCTACGAGGCATATCCGGCGCACGATCCGTGCGCGGGCGCCGTCGCGGCCGACCGGCTGCTCGCCCGCCCGGACCGGCCCGACGCCGTGTACGGCCTGTTCGACCCCAACGGAACCGACCTCCTCGCGGCCGCGCGCCGCTACGGACTGCGCGTGCCGGACGACCTGTTGCTGGTCTGCTGCAGCGAGTCGACCGTCTACGCCACCACCGAACCACCCATCACGACGCTCTCGCTCAAGCCGCGCCGCATCGGCACGGCCGTCGTCCAGCTCCTCATCGACGCCATCGAGGGGATCGACACCGACGGACCGGTCGAGCAGGTGATACCGACCGAGCTCATCATCCGCACCTCCTCGCAGCGCCGTTCGCCGCGCACGACGGTCAGCCCTCCGCGTTCACCCACGAAGGACTGACCCCGGCCGGCACCTCACCGCGACCGCCGTCCCCGCCCCTGCCCGTGGGCAGGGGCGGCGAAACCGGACCCCGCACCGGCCTCAACCCTGGACTGGACCTTCCCAATTCGGGCGAAACAACCGGTGAACCCGGAGTGGACCCGGATTCACCACCCCTGGTGCGTCACACAGGAGGACGCTCATTCCTATGATGGGCGCACGACATCGCGGACCACCACGACCAGGCCGGCCCGCGATGTGCAGGGCATCGCGACGGTGGTGGAGGGGTCGATGACTCAGGGGGCCGGGCAGGAGCCCGTGGCGCGCACGGCGACATTGCGTGACTTCCGCGTACCGCCGTACGCCCGGGTACCCGTACAGGGCCATGCCGCCGAACCACCCGCCGCGGACCTTCAGGTGGTGCCCGCACCGCCGGAAGCCCCGCCTACCCCGCCTGCGCCGCCCGCCGCGCAGGCCGCCGGCGGCGACCACCCGGCCTCCCCCGTGCAGGCCGCACCCGTAGTGCCGGCCGCACCCGCCGTCCGGGCGGTACCCATGGCGCCCTCGCCGGTCGTGGTCGTACCGATCGAAGCCGTCCCGATCGTCCCCCCGGCTCCGGCCCAGGCCCCGGCTCCGGCCGCCGCACCCGCCGCCCCCACCGCGCCCATGCCCGCCTCCCCGACGCTCCAGCTGGGCCGCCGGCTCGCCCCCGCGTACCCCGCCGCGACCGGCTCCTCCATCGTCGCCGTCGCCACCGGCCACCCGGGCAACGCCTTCCCCGAGGGCGAGGCGCCGGAGGGATACACCCCGACCGAGCGCGACCTCCCGGTCATCAACCGCGGCGACACCGTCCAGATCCCCGTCGCCCCCGAGGCCGCCCCCGTGGCCGAGCCCGCCGGTGGCGACGGCCCAGGCCCGCTCTACGTCGTGGGCGACGTCCACGGCTACCTCGACGAACTCGTCGCCGCCCTGCGGGAACAGGGCCTCATCGACGAGAACGGCAGCTGGGCCGCGGGCAACGCCCGCCTCTGGTTCCTCGGCGACTTCACCGACCGCGGGCCCGACGGCATCGGCGTCATCGACCTGGTCATGCGGCTCTCCGCGGAGGCCGCCGCCGCCGGCGGTTACTGCAAGGCCCTCATGGGCAACCACGAGCTGCTCCTGATCGGGGCCAAGCGCTTCGGCGACACGCCGGTCAACTCCGGCGCCGGCACGGCCACCTTCCAGGCCGCCTGGCTGCTCAACGGCGGCCAGAAGCACGACATGGACCGGCTCCAGGACGTCCACCTCCAGTGGATGTCCCGCCTCGACGCCGTGGTGCGGGAGGACGACCACCTCCTCGTGCACTCCGACACCACCGCGTACCTCGAATACGGCACGACCATCGAGGACGTCAACGACACCGTCCACGAGATCCTCAACCGGAACGACGCCGACGAGGTGTGGGACGTCTTCCGGAAGTTCACCAAGCGCTTCGCCTTCCGCGACGAGGCGGGCCCCCAGGCCGTCCAGGAGCTGCTCTCCACCTACGGCGGCCACCGGATCGTCCACGGCCACAGCCCCATCCCGTACCTCCTCGGCCAGGTCGGCAACGAGGAGGGCGAGGGAAGCGGAGGCCCGGTCGTCGACGGACCGCACGTCTACGCCGACGGGCTCGCGATCGCCATGGACGGCGGAGTGACCATGGCCGGAAAGCTACTGGTCGTCCAACTCCCCCTGAACGGCTGACGCATAACCCTGCGCATCCGGGGAAGTCGAATTCCGGAAACACCCTGTCAGGTCGTGGCGTCACCGCAATACCATCGGGTCATCCGTAGCAGGCTCTCCTCCGCTTGCGCCCAGCCGACCGTTTCCCACGGCTGATCCGGGCGCCTGCGGAGCATCGGGGGATGCACATGAACGTGGCTCCGCACCTGCTGACCGAGGATCGCGCCGAGTACGAGCGGGTCCTCGACGACGCACTGAGCACGGCCCACGCACGTCCGGATCTCGCCGGGGTCGGCACCCGCCTCACGGTCGCGCAGCTGCGCGCCATGACGCTGAACGCGACGACTCTGGTGACCAGCGCGGCGGCCGAGGAGTACGACCACTTCGTGAAGGTGCGCGAACAGAACCGCGCGGCCCTCGGGACCCGGGCGCCCGCGGCGGCCGCCGAGCGGCCCGGCCCCGGCGCCGGCGTCGTCGCGATCTTCACCGTCATGGTGCCGGTCCTCGCGGGCGCGGCCGCCGTCATATTCCTGCTGGTCGGCGCGGTCATCCACGCCCTCGCCCCCACCGTGGTGTTCGGCGCGACCCTGCTCACGGCCGGGCTGGTCTTCGGCGCCCTGGCCGCGGCCGGACTGCTCTGCGCGGCCGCCGGACTCCTCGTCACGGCCCTGCGCAACAGCCCGGTGCAGGTGAGCGCCGGCGGTCCGCCCGACGACGAGCTGTCCCTCGCCCGGGACGCCTGGCGCCACGCCCTGCTGGAACGCGGCATCCTGCCCTTCCTCCGCGACGTCCTCGCCGCCACCGCCCCGCCCACCGGCTCCCCGGGCCCGCCCCACCCCTGACAACGCCACCGGCCCGCGACTCCCCCGGGGTCGCGGGCCGGCTCATGCGCCGAGGGAGGGTCAGTCCGCGAGCGGCAGGTAGACGCGGTTGCCGCTCGCCGCGAACTCGGCGGACTTCTCCGCCATGCCGGCCTCGATCTCCTGCTGCGTGCCGCCGTGCTCACGCCGGATGTCCTGGGAGATCTTCATCGAGCAGAACTTCGGCCCGCACATCGAGCAGAAGTGCGCGGTCTTCGCGGGCTCCGCGGGCAGCGTCTCGTCGTGGAACTCGCGCGCCGTGTCCGGGTCGAGCGCCAGGTTGAACTGGTCCTCCCAGCGGAACTCGAACCGCGCGTCCGAGAGCGCGTCGTCCCACTCCTGCGCGCCCGGGTGCCCCTTGGCGAGGTCCGCCGCGTGGGCCGCGATCTTGTACGTGATGACGCCGGTCTTCACGTCGTCGCGGTTGGGCAGGCCCAGGTGCTCCTTGGGCGTGACGTAGCAGAGCATCGCCGTGCCCCACCAGGCGATCATGGCCGCGCCGATGCCGGAGGTGATGTGGTCGTACGCGGGCGCCACGTCCGTGGTCAGCGGGCCGAGCGTGTAGAACGGCGCCTCCTCGCAGATCTCCTGCTGGAGGTCGATGTTCTCCTTGATCTTGTGCATCGGGACGTGCCCGGGGCCCTCGATCATCGTCTGCACGTGGTGGCGCTTGGCGATCGTGTTGAGCTCGCCGAGCGTGCGCAGCTCCGCGAACTGCGCCTCGTCGTTGGCGTCCGCGATCGAACCGGGGCGCAGACCGTCGCCGAGCGAGTAGGTGACGTCGTACGCCGCCAGGATCTCGCAGAGCTCCTCGAAGTTCGTGTAGAGGAAGTTCTCCTTGTGGTGCGCGAGACACCAGGCGGCCATGATCGAGCCGCCGCGCGAGACGATGCCGGTCTTGCGGCGCGCGGTGAGCGGCACGTACGGCAGCAGGACGCCGGCGTGGACCGTCATGTAGTCGACGCCCTGCTCGGCCTGCTCGATGACCGTGTCCTTGTAGATCTCCCAGGTCAGGTCCTCGGCCCGGCCGTCGACCTTCTCCAGGGCCTGGTAGAGCGGCACGGTGCCGATCGGCACGGGGGAGTTGCGCAGCACCCACTCGCGGGTGGTGTGGATGTTGCGGCCGGTGGACAGGTCCATGACCGTGTCGGCGCCCCACTTGGTCGCCCAGGTCATCTTCTCCACCTCCTCCTCGATGGAGGAGGAGACGGCGGAGTTGCCGATGTTGGCGTTGACCTTCACCAGGAACCGCTTGCCGATGATCATCGGCTCGATCTCCGGGTGGTTCACGTTCGCCGGAAGGACGGCCCGGCCCGCCGCGATCTCCTCGCGGACGACCTCGGGGGAGACGTTCTCGCGGATCGCGACGTACTCCATCTCCGGGGTGATCTCGCCCCGGCGGGCGTACGCCAGCTGCGTCACCGCCTGGCCGTCGCGGCCCCGGCGCGGCAGGCGCGGGCGGCCGGGGAAGACGGCGTCGAGGTTCTTGAGCCCACCACCGCGCGGCGAGGTGTGCTTGATCCCGTCGTCCTCGGGGCGGCCCGGGCGGCCCGCGTACTCCTCGGTGTCACCGCGCGCGATGATCCAGTTCTCGCGCAGCGGCGGAAGGCCCCGCCGGACGTCGGTGTCGATGGTGGGGTCGGTGTACGGGCCGGACGTGTCGTACAGCGTCACGTCCTTGCCGTTGGTGAGGTGCACCTGACGGACCGGCACCCGGAGGTCGGGGCGCGAACCCTGGACGTACCCCTTGTGCCAGCCCGGCGTGCGCGCGCCGTCGGCGGAGCCGACAGAGGCGTCGCCCTGGTCGGAGGCAGGCGTGCGTGCATCCTGAATGGTCATGAGACCGATCTCCCTACGCCGGCATTACCCGGTAACAGGTTCGGCGGTCGGCGCAGCCTCCTCCCGTACGTGCGTACGGTGATCAGCGCCCTCTCAGCCCGGTGCTCCGAGCTCCCGCGTGTGCAAAGGTGCCACCACGCTAGCGTCATCCCTGGCGTGCTGAACAGTGGGCCCCCGTCGTTCTTGCGATGATCGGTCGGTGACTTCCCCCCAGCAGACCCCCGAGTCCCACGGCCACGCCCACGGTCCCGGCCACGGTCCGGGGCACGATCCCGGCCCCTCCCACGGGCACGGGCACAGCCACAGCCATGGCCCGGCCGCGCCCGTCTCCCGGCATCTGCGCAAGGTCATCGCCGCCGTCCTGATCCCGTTCGCCACCGCCGTCGTGGTCGGCCTGCTCGTCCTGTGGCCCGGCGGCACTCCGTCGCACGAGCGCACCGGTGTCGGCTTCGACCGGCAGACCGAGCAGGGCAAGGTCGTCGACGTCGAGCAGGTCGACTGCAAGTCCGTGAACGCCGCGCAGGTCCCGCCGACCGGGGACACCTCCACCCCGGAGGGGCGCGAGGCGGTCAACGCCCAGCAGGGGGAGTGCGAGAAGGCGACGATCGAGGTCACCAGCGGCCCGGAGAAGGGCCGGACGTTCGTCGAGATCGTGCAGCCGGACGCACCGCGCCAACTGCACGAGGGCCAGGGCGTGGTGGTGGCGTACGCCCCCGACGCCCCGCGCGACCTGCAGTACTCGGTGACGGACGTGAACCGCAAGCTGCCGATGGCGGTGCTCGCCGGCATCTTCGCCCTCGCGGTCGTGCTGGTCGGCCGGATGCGGGGGCTGATGGCGCTGATCGCCCTCGCCCTGAGCTTCCTGGTGCTGACGTTCTTCATCCTGCCGGCGATCCTGCAGGGCTCGAATCCGCTGGTCGTTGCGGTGGTCGGATCGAGCGCGATCATGCTGATCGCGCTCTACATGTGCCACGGTCTGTCGGCCCGCACCTCGGTCGCGGTGCTCGGCACGCTGATCTCCCTGCTGCTGATCGGTCTGCTCGGGTCGCTCTTCATCGGCTGGGCCTCACTGAGCGGCAACACCGACGACAACACGGGTCTGATCCACGGCCTGTACCCGGAGATCGACATGTCCGGGCTGCTCCTCGCCGGGATCATCATCGGTTCGCTCGGTGTGCTCGACGACGTGACGGTGACCCAGACCTCGGCGGTCTGGGAGCTGCACCAGGCCGATCCGGGCATGGGGCCGCGCGCGCTCTACCGCGCCGGCATCCGGATCGGCCGCGACCACATCGCCTCGGTCGTGAACACCCTGGTGCTCGCCTACGCGGGTGCCGCCCTCCCGCTGATGCTGCTCTTCTCGATCGCGCAGAGCAGCATGGGGACGGTGGCCAACAGCGAGCTGGTCGCCGTGGAGATCGTCCGGACGCTGGTCGGGTCGATCGGTCTGGTCGCGTCCGTCCCGCTCACCACGGCGCTGGCGGCACTGGTGGTCTCCGCCGACCGGGCGGATCCCGACGGCCGGCCGGGCACCGGTGGCCGCAAGGCCGCGGCGGTACGGGGCGGAAGGCGCCGTCGCGCCAAGTGACGGCTCAGGCGGGTCCGGCGTACTCCTCGTGACGGCTCAGGCGGGTCCGGCGTTCTCCTCGGCCAGAATCCGTCCGAGCGCGGCTTCGAGGTTGTCCTCGAAGTCGCCGAGTGTCCGTTCCTGACCAAGCGGAACGAGCTTGTCCGTGCGATCGAGGAAGGCGACCAGCGGCGGCGCGCTCGCCCGGAACAGGGCGCGGTCGCCGCCGACCTGGAGCCGGATGGAGACATCCGACAGCCCCTCGGGCTCGGTCGGCGCGATGTGCACATCGCCGTCCCCGCTGGGGCGGTTGATCCCGTCGAGCAGCAACTCCCTGCCGAACGCCCAGGTCACAGGCGCGTCTCCGGGGAGGTGGAACGTCATGCACACCGCGTAAGGATCCCGAGCCTCGTATCGCAGCTCTACCGGGATCTTGAAGGAGAGCTCCTCGGAGACGAGGAAGCTCATCAGGACCTCGGCCTGAACCGACTCTCGCATCATGTACCCCGCAGTAGATGAAGCAGTTGTGTAAACACAGCTGCTGAAAGCTGTGACCGAAACGGCCAGGAATGATCCCCCATGGCCCTCTTGACGCAATCGTGCTGTACGCGCTAGCAGATCACAAGGAGTGATTTTTCAGATACTGATAGAGAACGCGAGTGAACTGAAGAGCCTTCCGATCTCCGTACGTAGCCGCTCGACTGCTGGGAGCAACCGTTCTTCCTGGTGAAGGGGGAGGGAAATGGCCATCGCACCCGCGACGGAGCCCGCCGTAATGGGGATCGCGGCACAGACCGTGCCGAGCGCATATTCCTGACGCTCTACCAGGGGCTCCATTCGCCCTAAACCGCCCAAACGCTCCAAAAGAAGACTCCGGTTACGCACCGTGTACGGAGTGATGGCTTCCACTGGATGGCGATCAAGGTGGTCTTGACGAGATTTCAGATCGAGTTGACTCAGCAGACACTGCCCGATCGCATGGGCGTGCGCGGTCTCGCGGAAGTCGGCCCATTCCTCCACTGCGGGGGCGGAAGGGGTGTCAGCGACGGCGACGAGTTCGATCTCGCCCTCGCGGTAGACGGCGAAGTAGACCGGCACACCGATCTCGTCCCGCCAACGGGCAAGGGAGTCTTCGATCTTGATGCGACGATTCTGCACGTCTCCGCCGCCGGCCAGTCGGACGGCGGCGTCGCCCAGGACGAACACACCCTTCTCGCGGCGTAGATAGCCCTCGTGCGTCAGGGTGCGGAGCAGGTGGTACGTGGTGGGCAGCGGGAGGCCCGTCTCGCGGGCGAGCTGTTTGGCGGGAGCGCCGTCCACGTGGGAGGCAACGGCCTCCAGGAGTCTCAGTGCCCGCTGCACCGAACCGATCAGGGTAGGCGCAGCAGTCTGCGTAGCCGTGGCCAAAGGTCACCCCCAGGCGTGACGACGGATGCACTGCACCCGCCCGCGGGGGCCGCCCCCGCGCGCCCGCCGGGCCTGAGGAAACCGCTGGTCAGCGCGGGGGTCTACACCCGTAGTCCCCAAGACGGCGGAGAGATTCCACTCTAGTGGCAGCCCCTGGGCCCATGCCCTGATTCGACCAGGGGGTTCCCCCGCGCGGGCTAATACCCTCCATCGGCTTCATACTGATCAGTAGCTTGTGCTACCAGTCCTCACGCGACCCGGTGGAGGAGCTGAACTTCCTTACGACGTAGATCAGTCCGGCGACCAGGGCCACGAAGAGCAGCACCTTGAACAGCAGCCCGACCACGAAAGCCAGGACGCTGGTGATCAGTCCGCCGAAGACGAGCAGGGCCAGGGCCGGTATGGCGACCCACTTCACCCACCACGGCATCCCCGCGACAATCTCCTGTACGGCCATCGTCCCTACCTCGCTCTCGGATCCGTCCCGCGCACTCCGCGCCGGACATCCTCAAGGCTAGGGGCCGGGAAAGTCCCACGGGGCCCCCGAGGCCCCTGCTCTCCCCTGATCCGCCCCCTAGGGGCTTCGGCTCCGGGACCCTCAGCCCTCCGGCGGCGAGAAGACCACCATCACCCGCAGGTCCTCGCTGATGTGGTGGAACCGGTGCTCCACCCCCGCCGGGACATAGACCACGCTGCCGCGCGCCACCTGGGTCGTCTCGTCCCCGACGGTGATCGCCGCCCGGCCGCTCACCACGAAGTACACCTCGTCCTGACCGTGCGGCTGCTGCGGGTCGAGCGACCCCGCGTCCAGCGCGTACAGGCCCACCGACATGTTCCGCTCACGCAGGAACTGGAGGTACGCACCGTCGTTCGCGGCACGCTCCGCCTCCAGTTCGTCCAGTCGGAATGCCTTCATCGCCTGTCCGCCCCTGCCCTCGGCCCGATCATGTCTGCCACGATCAGACACATGAAGAATTTCGTAGTCAAGACGCTCGCCAACGCGGGCGCCCTGGGAGTCGCCATCTGGCTACTCGAGGACATCACTCTGACCGGCGACAGCACCGGCAAGCAGGCCCTGACCCTTATTCTCGTCGCCCTGGTCTTCGGCCTGGTGAACGTCCTGGTCAAGCCGATCGTCAAGCTGCTGACGCTTCCCCTTTTCATCCTTACCCTCGGCCTGATCACCCTCGTGGTCAACGCCCTGATGCTGCTCCTCACGTCGTGGCTGGCCGAGCAGTTCGACCTCAGCTTCCACGTGGAGGGCTTCTGGACGGCCGTCCTCGGCGGTCTGATCATCTCCGTCGTCTCGTGGGCGCTGAACGTCGTGCTCCCCGACGGTGACTGAGTGGAGACCATGACCTACCGCGTCTGCTTCGTCTGCACGGGCAACATCTGCCGCTCGCCGATGGCCGAGCACGTCTTCCGCGGCCATGTGGAGGAGGCCGGCCTCGGCGACGTGGTGGAGGTCGACAGCGCCGGCACCGGCGGCTGGCACGAGGGCGACGGAGCCGATCCGCGCACGGTCGCCGTCCTGGAGGAGAACGGCTATACCTCCGCGCACGCCGCCCGGCAGTTCCGGGCCTCCTGGTTCGCCGACCTCGACCTGGTGATCGCTCTCGACGAGGGGCACCTCAGAGAGCTCCGGGCGCTGGCCCGCACCTCCGAGGAAGCGGACCGGATACGGCTGCTGCGCTCTTATGACCCGGCCGCCGGGAACGGCCTCGACGTTCCCGACCCCTACTACGGGGGCCGGGAGGGCTTCGAGGAGTGCCTGGAGATGGTGGAGGCGGCGAGCGCCGGCCTCCTCGCCGCCGTACGCGCGGAACTGGAGGAGCGGACAGCATGACCGACAAGGCATACGGCGACGGCACGCGCGCGGTACGGGCCGGCCTTCCCGAACCCGTGAAATACGAACCGACCCTGCCGGGCCCGGTCTTCGCCGCCCACTTCCACCTGCCGGGCGAGCCGACGGGCGGGTACGCCTACGGCCGCGACGAGAACCCCACCTGGACCCACCTGGAGCGGGCGATCGGCGAGCTGGAGGCGCCGGGGGAGGAGGACGTCGAGACGCTGGTCTTCGCCTCCGGCATGGCCGCGATCTCGGCCGTCCTCTTCTCCCAGCTGAAGGCCGGCGACGCGGTGGTGGTGCCGACCGACGGCTACCAGGCCCTGCCGCTGCTCCACGAGCAGCTGAGGGCGTACGGCGTCGAGGTCCGCACCGCCCCGACCGGCGGCGATTGCCAGCTCGCCGTACTCGAGGGGGCGCGGCTGCTGTGGATCGAGACCCCGTCCAACCCCGGGCTCGACGTCTGCGACATCCGCCGCCTGGTGGGCGAGGCCCACGCCGCGGGGGCGCTCGTGGCCGTCGACAACACCCTGGCCACCCCGCTCGGCCAGCGGCCCCTGGAACTGGGCGCCGACTTCTCCGTCGCCAGTGACACCAAGGGCATGACCGGGCACGGCGACATCCTGCTCGGGCATGTGAGCTGCCGCGATCCCCTGCGGGCCGCGGAGGTACGGCGCTGGCGCAAGATCGTCGGCGCCATTCCCGGCCCCATGGAGGCATGGCTCGCCCACCGTTCGCTCGCCACGCTCCAGCTGCGGATCGACCGGCAGTGCTCCACGGCGCTGGCCCTCGCGCAGACGCTCGCCGCGCGCGCGGACGTGACCGGTCTGCGCTATCCGGGACTGCCCGGCGACCCGTCGCACGCGGTGGCCTCCCGGCAGATGCGCCGCTTCGGCCCGGTGGTCTCGTTCGAACTGGCGGACCGGAAGCGGGCCGAGCGGTTCCTGGAGGAGCTGCGGCTCGTGGACGACGCCACCAGCTTCGGCGGCCTGCGCTCGACGGCCGAGCGGCGCGGACGCTGGGGCGGCGACGCGGTCGCGGAGGGCTTCATCCGGTTCTCGGTGGGCGCCGAGGACCCGGACGATCTGATCGCCGACGTCCTGCGGGCTCTCGACGAGGCCGGCGCCGCCGGCTGAGGACCTCCGTCGCAGGCACCTGGAACGAGGCGCTCCGAGCCTCCCCCCTCGTGGCTCGGAACGCCTCGGTTCCTGCGCGGATACCGCCTGAACAAGGCTAGTTGACTGTGCGTCAGTGTCCAATCACGGTAGCGACAGAGACCTATCGACTTATTTATAGTTGGACAGTCCTGAGGCGCAGTCAGCCGACCGCCTGAGTCGAACGGCCGCGGGCCGGGAGGGGGCGTACATGGATCTGGCCCTGCTGCGCACGTTCGTCGCGGTGCACCGGGCCGGCTCCTTCACCCGGGCCGCCGCGCTCCTCGGCCTGTCCCAGCCTGCCGTCACCAGCCAGATCCGGACACTCGAACGGCAGCTGGGACGGCCGCTCTTCCTCCGGCAGGCACGCGGCGTCACACCGACCACCGTCGGCGACGAGCTCGCCCACCGTGCCGCCCCCCACCTGGACGCCCTGGTCGAGATCGCCGAGGCCGGTCTCGACGAGGAGAGCGGTCTGCGCACCCTCCACGTCGCCGGACCCCCGGAGTTCACCGCACTGCGCGTCCTTCCCGCGCTCACCCCGCTGGTCGGCCAGGGACTCGCCGTCCGCGCCTCCTTCCTCGGCAACACCGAGGAGATCCTCGACGGGCTCGCCGCGGGCCACCACGATCTGGCCGTCACCACCGCCCGCCCCCGTGGCGGACTGCTCGTCTCCACCCCGCTGTGCGACGAGGAACACGTCCTGGTCGCGGCCGAGCGCTGGGCGGCGCGGCTCTCCCCCGACGTGCTGCTCGGCCGGGGCGCGCTGGTCCTGGAACAGCTTCCGGTGGTCGAGGTGCACGAGTCGCTGCCGTTCGTCTCCCGCTACTGGGCCGCCGTCTTCGACGGCAAGCCGGCCGCCGCCGCGACCGTGATCGCCCCCGACCTGCGGGCGGTCCGGGATTCCGCCGTCTCCGGTGCCGGTCTGGCCGTCCTGCCCCGCTATCTCTGCGCCGAGGACCTGGCGGCCGGACGGCTCGTGGCCCTCCTCGATCCCCCGGTGCCTCCGCTGCGGACCTACTTCCTGGTCGCGCGCACGGGCACGCTCGCCCTGCCCCCTCTGGCGCGGGCCCACGAGGAGCTGCTGCGCGCCGCGACCGGCTGGTGAGTTTCAGGACACCTCGGACGGGCCATTTTCTTCCCATGAACGAACGGCCGGTGATCAAGCGCACCGCACGCGCCATCCTGCTCGACGGGGACGACCTCATCCTCATCAAGCGCACCAAGCCGGGGATGGATCCCTACTGGCTCACGCCCGGCGGCGGCGTGGAACCCTACGACTCCACCGTCGTCGAGGCCCTCCACCGTGAGGTGCACGAGGAGCTCGGCGCCAAGATCACCGACGTGGTGCCCTGCTTCGTCGACACCGTCGAGCACATCGTCGACGGCGGGGTCTCCGGAGTGAAGGTCCAGCACTTCTTCGTGTGCCGGCTCGGCTCCATGGACACCTCGCTGCGGCACGGCCCCGAGATGGAGGAGCCGGTCGGCGAGTACGAGATCGTCCGGGTGCCCTTCAGCCGGGTCGGCATCGCCGCCGTGCACCTCGTGCCCCTCTCCCTGCGCCACTACCTCGACGGGAACATCGAGGGCGTCCGCGCGATGCACGCCCCCGACCTGGGCTAGCCGGCCGCCGCCGGGGCGAGCTCCGCCAGGAAGTCGTGGCGGATGCGCTCCGACGGGACGCCCGCCCCGCGCAGCGCGTCCACCCCGCGCCGGACCATGCCGAGCGGGCCCGAGAGATAGGCGTCGCATTCGTTCCACGGGCCGTACCGGCAGACCGCCTCCGGAAGCCGCCCCTGCTGCTCCGTGACCGGGTGCACCGAAAGCCAGGGGAAGGTCTTCTGGAGCCGCAGCATCGTGTCGATGTCGTACAGGTCGTGGTCATGGCGGGCCCCGTAGAAGACATCGACCGGGCGCCGGTCCCCGTGCTCGGCCACGTCCTCGACCAGGGCCTTGATCGGGGCTATCCCGGTGCCGCCGCCGAGGCAGAGCAGACCGGTGTCCGTGGCGTGGTCGACCGTCATCGAGCCCGCCGGCGGACCGAGGCGCAGCACGTCCCCCGGGCGGGCCCGGTGGACCAGCGCGTTCGACACCCAGCCGGCCGGGACCGCCTTCACATGGAGCGTCAGCAGCCCGTCGGGCCGGGGCGCCGAGGCGAAGGAGTAGTGCCGCCAGATCCGGGGCCACCAGGGGGTCTCCAGCGTCGTGTACTGCCCCGCGAGGAACGGGTACGGCTGGTCGGGCCGGAGCGTCACGACGGCGACGTCCGGGGTGCGCAGGTCGTGGGAGACCACCTCGGCCTGCCACCAGGCCGGTGCGCTCTGCTCGTTCTCGGCCGCCGCGTCGATCATGATCTGGGAGATCGTCGTGTACGTGCGGACCCAGGCCGCCTCGGTCTCCCCGTCCCAGCTCTGCGGGGCGTACCGGGCGAGCGCGCCGATGAGTGCCTCGCCGACGGCCGGGTAGTGCGCCGACCGGGTGCCGTACTTGCGGTGCCCACGGCCCAGGTTCTGGAGGTACGCGGTGAGGACCGGGGCGTCGTCCATGTGCTCGGCCGCGGTCAGGAGCGCCTTCAGGAGCCGGTCCCGCTGGGTGTCCATCGCCACGGGGAACATCTCGCGCAGCTCCGGGTTCCGGACGAAGAGCAGCGCGTAGAAGTACGAGGTCACCTTGTCGGCGATCGGGGCGATCTCCGCCAGGGTGCGGCGGACGAGCAGTGCGTCGGCGGAGGCTCCCCCGGGTATTCGGAGCAGCTTCCCGCCCGCCGACCGTTCCTTCCCGCCCTCCGCCGGCTCCGCGCCGTCCGTCGGGCGCCTGCCGTCCGCCGGGGGCTCACCATCCGGCGGTTCCTCACCGTCCACCGGCTCCTTGTCGCCGGCCGGGTCCTTGCCGTCCGCCTGTTCCGCCTGCGGGGCGTACGACGACGCCTCGGGCTCGTTTCGGTCCGCGTGCTCTGCGGCCGTCGTGGTGGTCGGAGCATCCATCATGTGCCTCGCCCTCGCGCTGGCCCGCTTCCGTGTTCCGCAGCATGACCCTTCGGTTCGCCGTCTCGGACGGAAAGCGGAGTTCTCGGGCCATAGAGCCGGGATTCTGGCTAAGCTGCGCTGTTTCGGACCAGGGCGTAGGCCCCGCGGAGGTCGGCTCCCCTGTAGCTGTGGCGGGACAGCCCGGCGAGATGGTGGTCCGCGTTCACGGCCACGGTGTCCGGGACGAGCGCGAAGAGCTCCGCGTCGGACATCGAGTCGCCGTACGCGACGCAGTCGGCCGGCTCCACGCCGTAGCTCGCACAGAGCTCCCGCGCGATCCGCACCTTCGCGGCGGCGTCGAGGATGCCGGGCCGGTGGATGGGTGCACGGAAGGGGACGGCCGGCCAGGCCGAACCGTGCGTGGTGTCGACCCCCCACTCCAGCAGCCGCTCGACGAAGAAGTCGGGTGAGAGTGAGATGACGGCGCAGCGGTCGCCCCGCGCCCGGATATCGGCCCAGACCTCACGGATCCCCGCCAGCCACGGTGCCCCCTCGAAGGCCGCCGCGACCTGCTCCGGGGTGAGCTCGTCCCACAGGTCCCGAGCGCGCACGGCGAACTCGTCCGGCGTGAGGCCCTCCAGGAAACCCCGCTCCAGGGCAGCGATCTCCTCGACGACACCCAGCTGCCGGGAGATCTCCACCGCGGCGGCCGACCCCCGGATCAGGGTGCCGTCGAGGTCGAAGAGGTGCAGTCGCCGCGTTCGATGTTTCACGTGAAACATCGTCCGTCTGCCACAGGGTGGAATCAACGCCTTCTCGGGTATCGGCCAGATCCGGTAAAGCAGTGGACGGAAGATCACTGCGTCGGACAGCCTGAAAGGTATGCCGACTCCCCCCACCTCCCTCGCACAGCTTCCCGTCCGACGCCTCGGCTCGGACGACCTCCTCGCCTGCGCCGACCTCTCCGAGAACCGGGGATGGCCGCGCGAGGAACACAAGTGGGGCCTCCTTCTCACCGCGGGCACGGGCTACGGCATCGACGACCCCTCCGGCACGGGACTCCTCGCCTGCTCCGTGGTCACCTCGTACGGCCCCGGGCTCGCGGCCATCGGCATGGTGCTCGTCGCCGAGCGGTACGCACGCCAAGGCGTGGGACGCCGACTCATGCAGCACGTCCTGGCGGAGGCCGGCGACACCCCGCTCACCCTGCACGCCACGGCGAACGGGCAGCCCCTCTACGAGGAGCTCGGGTTCACAGAGACGAGCCGGGCGGAGATGGTGAGCGGGCGCTTCACCTTCACCACACCGGCCCCTGCCGTTCCGGTCCGCCCGGCGACGGCGGAGGACCTCCAGGCGATTCTGCGCCTGGACCACGAGGTCTTCGGCCTGGACCGCACGCCCCTCATCACCCGGCTCCCCGCGTTCGCGGACCACCTCCGGGTCGCCGAGGAGGACGGCGAGATCACGGGCTTCGCGGCGGCCTGGCCCAACATGGACACCCATGTCGTCGGACCGCTGATCGCCCGGGACCCGGGAACGGCCCAGGCCCTGATCGCGTCCCTGGCCGCGGCCACCGACCGGCCCCTGCGCACGGACATCGACGTGCGCCATACGGCCCTGCTGAGCTGGGTCAAGGAGAACGGCGTCGACCACATCACCTCCAACTCGGTGATGGTCAGGTCCCTCCCCGACCTCCCCGGCGACTGGCGCCGCCGCTTCGCGCCCCTGACGGTCGCCGCCGGATAGTCCCGGCCGGTCCGGCCGGGCCACTCCTGCCCGGCCGGCCCCGCCGAGCTGATCCTGCGGAGCCGGTCCCCGAGGAGCCGAAACCAAGATTTACTTGCACACGCGCATTATTGCGGCGCATCGTCTACCCTGGTGCGAGAGCCATCCGGCGCCGAGGAGAGACACGGGAGAGACCATGACCGCCACAGACCCCGCACTCACCGCGCTCTCCCAGCGCTGGTGCGCCCTCTCCCTGCTGCACGGCCGGATCGAGTCCCACCTCGAGCGCGCCCTGGAGTCCGGGCACGGTCTGAGCGTGCGGGAGTACTCGCTCCTCGACGTCCTCAGCCGCCAGCACAGCGGCCCGGGCGGTCACCTCCAGATGAAGCAGGTGGCCGACGCCGTCGTCCTCAGCCAGAGCGCCACGACCCGGCTCGTCACGCGACTGGAGGACCGGGGCCTGCTCACCCGGTACCTCTGCGCCACCGACCGGCGCGGTATCTACACCGACGTCACGGAAGCCGGGCTGAAGCTCCTCGAAGAGGCCCGTCCCACCAACGACAGCGCGCTCCGCGAGGCCCTCGACGAGGCCGCGACGAACCCTGAGCTCGCCCCGCTGGTCCAGGTCGTCGAAGGCACGGGCGTCGTGAACGGCGCGGGCGTTCCGGCCTGACACGACGGCGGCCCCGGAAGCGGCCGAGCGTACGCTGCGAGGCATGAGCGATCTTGAGATACGCCCCGCCACCGCCGAGGACCTCCCGGCCATCGTCGCCATGCTCGCCGACGACCCCCTGGGCTCGCAGCGGGAATCCCCCGACGACCTCACCCCGTACCTCACGGCCTTCGAGCGCCTCGCGAACGACCCCCACCAGCACGTCGTCGTGGCCGTCCGCGGGGAGAAGGTCGTCGGGACGCTCCAGCTGACGGTGATCCCGGGACTCTCCCGCCGGGGCACCACCCGCTCGATCATCGAAGGCGTACGCATCCACGCCGACGAGCGCGGGAGCGGTCTGGGAACCCAGCTCATCGAATGGGCCGTGGAGGAGTCCGGCCGCCAGGACTGCCGGCTGGTGCAGCTGACCTCCGACGTCACCCGCACCGACGCCCACCGCTTCTACGAGCGGCTCGGATTCGAAGCCTCCCACGTGGGCTTCAAGAAGAGCCTCTGAGGCCCGCACGCGCGAACAGCGTGCCGGAAGGAGAACCCGGCACGCTGTTTCACGTGAAACGCCCCAGGCAGGCTCAGAGGCCGCGCCAGCCCGCCTCGTCGACACCACCGGGCACCGCGTCCTGCGGCGCGTACGGCTCTCGTGTGAAGACGAACGACCCCAGGTCGAGATGGCTGACGCTCCCGTCGGGGCGCCGCACGACCCGGAGCGTCTCCCCCTCGTAGTAGCCGTTCAGCCCGACCCAGCCGCCCTCGGGCAGCGCCCGGAAGCGCGCCCGGCGCCCGGGGCCCCGCAGCGGTTCGAGCACCACGCTCCGCTCGGGACCGAGCCGGAGCCCGTAGGAGTACGTCCCCCAGTACCAGGGCCCCGTGAGAGCCAGCAGTTCCTCGTCGACCTCGGCCTCGGGCAGCGGCCGCCACGGCTCCGGGAACCTCGGCTCGGCCTCCGCCACGATCCGTACGAGATCGGCGGCCACGGCTCCGACGGCAACCCCCGAAGTGGCGTTGGCGAGGGCGACCCCCGCCAGCCCGTCTTCCACGCTCACCCACAGGCAGGCGACGAAGCCCGGCAGCGAGCCGGTGTGGCCGATCAGGGTCCGCCCGTCCTTGCTCACCAGCTGGAGACCGAGCCCGTAGCTCCCCTCCCAGTCCCCCTCCCCGGCCGCGGCCGCAGGGGCCCGCATCTCGGCCACGGAGGCCGCGCCGAGCACCCGCTCGTCGCCCACCGCGAGGAACGCGGCGAATCGGGCGAGGTCGGCGGCGGTCGACCAGAGCTGACCGGCCGGCGCCATGATCCCCAGGTCCTCGGACGGTTCGGGCAGCATCACATCGGCCCAGGGGTGCACCGCCCAGCCACCCGCGTGCGGGGCCACGGGGTCCACCGTCGTGCGGTCCATCCCCAGCGGCTCCAGGATCTCGCGCCGCAGCGCCTCCTCCCAGGTCACTCCCCGCACCGCCTCGACGAGCGAACCGAGCAGCGTGTAACCGGGGTTGGAGTAGTGGTGACGGCGCCCGGGGGCCCGGAGGAAGGGCCGCTCCCCCAGCACGTCGGAGAGCTCCGGACGCAGCGCGGCGGACGACCGCTCCCACCACGAGCCGGGCGTCTCGGCCGCGAGTCCACCGCTGTGGCCGAGGAGTTGAGCGATCGTCACCTCACCGGCGCCCGTCCCCTTGAGGTGCTTCTCCAGCTGATCGTCCAGCCCGAGCAGGCCCTCGTCCCGCAGCCGCATCACCAGCACGGCGGTGAACACCTTGGTGAGGGAACCGATCCTGTACTGCGTGTCGGCGTCCGGCGCGTGCCCGTCCACACAACTGCGCGCACCGCTCCAGACCATCACGCCGTCACGGACCACCGCGCCCACGAGAGACGGCGCCCGCCCCTCCGCCTGGGCCACCGCGACACGGTGCAGAAGGGCGCGCTCGGTACCGGGCAGCAAAGCTTCGAAAAATGTCGTCACGCAACGATCCAACGCGATGTCACATACGAAGCTTCCCGATCCGGGGGTCGGTCAGGTCTGGGCCATATCGACGAAGCGCGAGTAGTGGCCCTGGAAGGCCACGGTGATCGTGGCTGTCGGACCGTTACGGTGCTTGCCCACGATGATGTCCGCCTCGCCGGCGCGCGGGGACTCCTTCTCGTAGGCGTCCTCACGGTGCAGCAGGATCACCATGTCGGCGTCCTGCTCGATCGAGCCGGACTCACGCAGGTCGGAGACCATCGGCTTCTTGTCGGTGCGCTGCTCGGGGCCACGGTTCAGCTGGGAGAGCGCGATCACCGGCAGCTCCAGCTCCTTGGCGAGGAGCTTCAGGTTTCGCGACATGTCGGAGACCTCTTGCTGACGGCTCTCCTGCCGCTTGGAGCCACCCGACTGCATGAGCTGCAGGTAGTCGATGATGACGAGCTTGAGGCCGTTGCGCTGCTTGAGCCGACGGCACTTGGCCCGGATCTCCATCATCGACAGGTTCGGCGAGTCGTCGATGTAGAGCGGCGCCTGGGAGACGTCGGGCATCCGGCGGGCGAGCCGCGTCCAGTCCTCGTCGGTCATCGTGCCGGAGCGCATGTGATGGAGCGCCACCCGGGCCTCGGCCGAGAGGAGACGCATCGCGATCTCGTTGCGGCCCATTTCGAGGGAGAAGATGACGCTGGGCAGGTTGTGCTTGATGGACGCCGCCCGGGCGAAGTCCAGGGCGAGGGTCGACTTACCCATGGCGGGACGGGCCGCGATGATGATCATCTGGCCGGGGTGCAGACCGTTGGTGAGCGAGTCGAGATCCGAGAAGCCGGTGGGCACACCGGTCATCTCGCCGCTGCGGGAGCCGATCGCCTCGATCTCGTCGAGCGCCCCCTCCATGATGTCGCCGAGCGGCAGGTAGTCCTCGGTGGTGCGCTGCTCGGTGACCGCGTAGATCTCGGCCTGCGCCGAGTTCACGATCTCGTCGACGTCTCCGTCGGCCGCGTAGCCCATCTGCGTGATCTTGGTGCCGGCCTCGACGAGGCGGCGCAGGACGGCGCGCTCGTGGACGATCTCCGCGTAGTACGAGGCGTTGGCCGCGGTGGGTACCGACTGGACCAGGGTGTGGAGGTAGGAGGCACCGCCGACCCGGGTGATCTCACCGCGCTTGGTGAGTTCGGCGCCGACCGTGATCGGGTCGGCGGGCTCGCCCTTCGCGTAGAGGTCGAGGATCGCCGCGTAGACCGTCTCGTGGGCGGGCTTGTAGAAGTCGTTGCCCTTGATGATCTCCACGACGTCCGCGATGGCGTCCTTGGAGAGCAGCATGCCGCCGAGGACGGACTGCTCGGCGTCGAGGTCCTGCGGGGGAACCCGCTCGAAGCCGGAGAGCCCGCCGTCCCACGGGCCGTCGTTGCCCCGCTCGTGCTGATCGTCCCGCCCGCGGCCCCGGCCACGCCCTTCGCCTCGGGTACGGGTGGGCAGCCGGTCACTCGGTCCGCTGTCGGCCCAAGGGTCGTCCATGGGCTCGGTCATACTCACCAAGCCACCTCCTCCCGTCCGCTCCGCGGACCTCGCCCTGCCACTCTTTCTTACGCCACGGCCTTGATCAACGAGTGGCTTTGCGACCGCTTCTGGCGCGTCGGGCGCCGGTCCACGGTAGGCCCGCGGGGAGCGTCAGCCAATCTGGTTATCCACAGGCCCTGTGGGTGAAGGGCCAGATGCTGTGGAGAACTCGCCGGAACCTGTGCACGGAGCGGGGGACAGCCATGTGGACAAACTCATAGCACCCCCGAACTCACCCATCTGACCTGCGGTTTTTCCATCCACGGGCTGTGGGGGAGAAAAAGTTCTACCCCTGACTCAAGATCAGAACAAACGACCCACACCCGAAGCCCCGCACCATCACGAAGTAAGGATCACTGATGCATTGCATCTCTTACCTGTGGAAGATTAGATTGACCCCATGATCCAGGCCCCCGTGACCTCCAAGGCCGCCCGTCGACAGCACGACCGCGAGATCGTCTCCCTCGCCCTGCCGGCGTTCGGCGCACTCGTCGCCGAGCCGCTCTTCCTCATGGTCGACAGCGCCATCGTCGGCCACCTCGGCACACCCCAGCTCGCGGGCCTCGCGATCGCCGCCACTCTGCTCTCCACCGCCGTCAGCGTCTTCGTCTTCCTCGCCTACGCCACCACGGCGGCGGTCTCGCGGAGGGTCGGCGCGGGCGAACTCCAGGCCGCCATCCGGCAGGGCATGGACGGCATCTGGCTCGCGCTCCTCCTCGGTGCCGCCGTGGTCGTCCTGACCCTGCCCACCGCACCCTGGCTCGTCGACGTCTTCGGAGCCTCCGACACCGCCGCGCCCTACGCCGTCACCTACCTCCGGATCTCCAGCCTGGGGATCCCCGCGATGCTCGTGGTCCTGGCCGCCACCGGCGTCCTGCGCGGCCTCCAGGACACCCGTACACCGCTCTACGTGGCCATCGGCGGCTTCGCGACCAACGCCGCACTCAACGTCGGACTGGTCTACGGCGCCGATCTGGGCATCGCGGGCTCCGCCTGGGGCACGGTGATCGCCCAGTACGGCATGGCAGCCGTCTACCTCGTCGTGGTCGTCCGGGGCGCCCGGCGCCATGGAGCCTCCCTGCGCCCCGACGCGGCAGGCATCCGCGCCTCGGCCCAGGCCGGGGCCCCCCTGCTCGTCCGTACGCTCTCGCTCCGCGCGGTCCTGCTGATCGCCACCGCCGTCGCGGCCCGGATGGGTGACGCCGAGGTCGCGGCCCACCAGATCATCCTGTCCCTGTGGAGCCTCATGGCCTTCGCCCTCGACGCGATCGCCATCGCGGGCCAGGCCATCATCGGCCGCTATCTCGGCGCGGACGACGCCCAGGGTGCCCGACAGGTCTGCCGCCGCATGGTCCAGTGGGGCGTGGTCTCCGGTGTGGTGCTCGGTGTGCTCCTGATCATCGCCCGCCCCCTGTTCGTCCCGCTCTTCACCAGTGACGCAACCGTCCAGGACACCCTGCTGCCGGCCCTGCTGGTGGTCGCGGTCTCCCAGCCGATCTCCGGCGTCGTCTTCGTCCTCGACGGTGTCCTGATGGGGGCGGGAGACGGCCCGTACCTGGCCTGGGCCATGGTGCTGACCCTGGCCGTCTTCGCCCCGGTGGCCCTGCTGGTCCCGGTGCTCGGCGGGGGACTGACCGCCCTCTGGTGGGCGATGACGCTGATGATGACCGTGCGGCTGCTGACACTCTGGCTGCGCACCCGCTCCGGCCTCTGGATCGTCACGGGCGCCACACGCTGAACGTTTCGCGTGAAACGCCCTGTCTCACGTGAAAAACAGTTTCACGTGAAACAGCGGAAGGGCCGCACCCCGAGGGGTACGGCCCTTCCTCACTGCTGAGCGCAGACTGCCAAGGGCAGCGTTACGCGGCGACGACCTCGACGCCGAGCTTCGCGGCAACCTCGGGGTGCAGACGCACGAACACCTGGTGCGAGCCCAGGGTCTTGATCGGCGAACCGAGCTCGACGCGACGCTTGTCGACGTCGGGGCCACCCGCGGACTTGATCGCCGAGGCGATGTCGGCCGGGGTCACGGAGCCGAAGAGACGGCCGGCGTCGCCGGAGCGAACGGCCAGGCGCACCTTCGTGCCCTCGAGCTGGGCCTTGATCTCGTTGGCCTGCTCGATGGTCGCGATCTCGTGGATCTTGCGGGCGCGGCGGATCTGCGCCACGTCCTTCTCGCCACCCTTGGTCCAGCGGATCGCGAAACCACGCGGGACCAGGTAGTTGCGAGCGTAGCCGTCCTTGACGTCGACGACGTCGCCAGCGGCACCGAGGCCAGAGACCTCGTGGGTGAGGATGATCTTCATTTTTCGGTCACCCTTCCCTTATCGCGCGGTGGACGTGTAGGGCAGCAGCGCCATCTCACGGCTGTTCTTCACGGCCGTGGCGACGTCACGCTGGTGCTGCGTGCAGTTGCCGGTAACGCGGCGGGCACGGATCTTGCCGCGGTCGGAAATGAACTTCCGCAGCATGTTCGTGTCCTTGTAGTCCACGTACACGGTCTTGTCCTTGCAGAACGCGCAGACCTTCTTCTTAGGCTTGCGCACAGGCGGCTTCGCCATGGTGTTTCTCCTGTGTGATCAAGAAGTGGGGGTACGAGCTGCTTCCAGGCGGGGCCTAGAAGGGAGGCTCGTCCGAGTAGCCGCCGCCGGAGTTTCCACCCCAGCCGCCACCGCCGCCGCCGGCCTGCTGGCCGCCGGAGGGAGCACCGCCGCCGGTCGCCCACGGGTCGTCGGCGGGAGCACCGCCACCACCCTGCTGGGGACCGCCGGAGTTGCCACCCCAGCTGCCACCGCCGCCGCCGGCCTGCTGGCCGCCGCCGCCGTATCCACCCTGGCCGCCTCGACCGGTGGTCTTGGTGACCTTGGCCGTGGCGTTCTTGAGGCTGGGGCCGACTTCCTCGACGTCCAGCTCGTAGACCGTGCGCTTGACGCCCTCACGGTCCTCATAGGACCGCTGCTTCAGCCGGCCCTGCACGACGACGCGCATGCCTCGCTGAAGCGACTCGGCGACGTTCTCCGCCGCCTGACGCCAGACCGAGCAGGTGAGGAACAGGCTCTCGCCGTCCTTCCACTCATTGGTCTGACGGTCGAAGGTGCGGGGAGTGGACGCGATACGGAACTTCGCGACCGCCGCACCGGACGGGGTGAAGCGCAGCTCGGGGTCGTCGACAAGATTGCCGACAACCGTGATGACGGTCTCGCCTGCCATGGGGGAACCTCTCGGCGGGTTTGCTGCTGGCTGCTTTGTTGCTACTCGGACCCGATGACCTCTGAGCTAGAAGCTCAGTGGGTCTCGGGACGGAGGACCTTGGTCCGGAGGACCGACTCGTTCAGGTTCATCTGGCGGTCGAGCTCCTTGACGACCGCAGGCTCGGCCTGCAGGTCGATGACCGAGTAGATGCCCTCGGGCTTCTTCTTGATCTCGTACGAGAGACGACGGCGGCCCCAGGTGTCGACCTTCTCGACCTTTCCGTTGCCCTCACGGACGACGGAGAGGAAGTTCTCGATCAGGGGGGCGACAGCGCGCTCCTCCAGATCGGGGTCGAGGATGACCATCACTTCGTAGTGACGCATGTGGAACCCACCTCCTTTGGACTCAGCGGCCACGGTCGTTCCGTGGCAGGAGGGTCGTGATGCGTAAGCAACGGTATCCGCCGCCACTGACAATCCCCCTCGGCGAGCGAGAGGGGCCGTCGGGGATCCCGAAGGGATCTGGGCAGACACCGGCGCAGCTGTACAGAGTACCCGCACATCGGCCTGCGGTTGAAATTCACTGGTGAGGGGACGCAATCTGTACACAACGGATGTCGGCGGCGCTGCGAGGCGCCGCCCTCGCGCAGCAACGCCAGGAGGTGCCCCATGGCACAGGCAATGCGACCCGACCCCGGCCACTCCCTCTTCGCGACCGACGGCAAGCCCCACCCGCTCCAGGACACCCTGGTCGGCGTGACGCTGGTCATGGGCGTCCTCGCCTTCGTCACCGCACAGTTCGACAACCTGCACCTGCTGAGTTCCTGGTCGGGCCTGATCGGCATCCTGACCGGTGCCTACGGACAGTTCATCTCCGTGACGACCCGTGAACGCTTCCTGCTGGTCCTCGGACTCGGGGCGTCGGCGTTCGGCTTCTATCTCGGCATGGCGCACGGCGGCCTCTTCGGCGGCGTCATCAGCTGAGCCCACCCGCACGTCAGGGCGCACACGCCCATCCGGGGCGCTCCCCGGTCACAGTAGGCTTCGGCGCGAGAGCCGGAGCCCCTGACCGATGGGGACACACCTGCCGAGGAGCGCCCCGCATGAGCCTGACCCTGAGGACCATCAGCCGTGAGCAGCATCTGGCATTCATCCAGAGCCAGCCCGCGGCGAGCCACTGCCAGGTCCCGGCGTGGGCTGATGTGAAGACCGAGTGGCGCTCGGAGAACCTCGGCTGGTTCGACAAGAGCGGTGAACTCGTCGGCGCCGGCCTGGTGCTGTACCGCCAGCTGCCGAAGATCAAGCGCTACCTCGCCTATCTGCCCGAGGGCCCGGTCATCAACTGGCACGCGCCCAACCTCGACGACTGGCTGCAGCCGATGCTGGCGCACCTCAAGCAGCAGGGCGCCTTCTCCGTGAAGATGGGCCCGCCGGTCGTCATCCGCCGCTGGGACTCGGCCGCCATCAAGGCCGGCATCCAGGACCCGGACGTCAAGCGGCTCAAGGACGTCGAGGCCACCCACATCGAGCCGCGCGCCTTCGAGGTCGCGGACCGGCTGCGGAAGATGGGCTGGCAGCAGGCCGAGGACGGCGGCGCCGGCTTCGGTGACGTCCAGCCCCGCTACGTCTTCCAGGTCCCGCTCGCGAACCGCTCGCTCGACGACGTCCTCAAGGGCTTCAACCAGCTGTGGCGCCGGAACATCAAGAAGGCCGAGAAGGCCGGTGTCGAGGTCGTCCAGGGCGGCTACGAGGACCTGGCCGAATGGCAGCGCCTCTACGAGATCACGGCCGTCCGCGACCACTTCCGGCCGCGCCCGCTCTCGTACTTCCAGCGCATGTGGACCGTCCTCAACAGCGAGGACCCCAACCGCATGCGGCTCTACTTCGCCCGTCACAACGGCGTCAACCTCTCCGCCGCGACCATGCTCGTCGTCGGCGGGCACGTCTGGTACTCCTACGGCGCCTCCGACAACATCGGCCGTGAGGTCCGGCCCTCGAACGCGATGCAGTGGCGGATGCTGCGCGACGCCTACGCGATGGGCGCGACCGTCTACGACCTGCGGGGCATCTCGGACTCCCTCGACGAGACCGACCACCTCTTCGGACTCATCCAGTTCAAGGTGGGCACCGGCGGCGAGGCCGTCGAGTACGTCGGCGAGTGGGACTTCCCGCTGAACAAGCTGCTCCACAAGGCTCTCGACATCTACATGTCGCGCCGCTGACGGTTCCGTAGGCTCCGTAGTCTCGTACATATCTTTGATACACCGCTGCCACCAGAAAGGTTCCGGGCCGGCCATGGCGCTCTCCCTCTACGTCGACACCGCTCGCTGGCGCGCGCACCAGAAGACCGTCATCGACCAGTTCCCCGGGCTCATCCCGGTCTGCAAGGGCAACGGCTACGGCTTCGGGCACGAGCGCCTCGCGGACGAGGCGGCCCGGTTCGGCGCCGACATGCTCGCCGTGGGCACCACCTACGAGGCCGCGAAGATCAAGGACTGGTTCGGCGGCGACCTGCTGGTGCTCACCCCCTTCCGCCGGGGCGAGGAACCGGTTCCGCTGCCCGACCGGGTGATCCGTTCCGTCTCGTCCGTGGACGGCGTCCGCGCCTTGGTGGGCGCCCGAGTCGTCATCGAGTGCATGAGCTCGATGAAGCGGCACGGCGTCCACGAGGAGGAGCTCCAGCAGCTCCACTCGGCCATCGAGGACGTACGCCTGGAGGGCTTCGCCCTCCACCTCCCGCTGGACCGCCCGGACGGCACGGACGCGGTCGAGGAGGTCATCGCCTGGATGGACCGCCTGCGGGCCGCCCGGCTGCCCCTGCACACCATGTTCGTGAGCCATCTGCGGGCGGCGGAGCAGGCCCGGCTCCAGCAGCAGTTCCCGCAGACCCGGTTCCGCGCCCGGATCGGCACCCGGCTCTGGCTGGGCGACCACGAGGCCACGGAGTACCGGGGAGCGGTCCTCGACGTGACCCGGGTGGCCAAGGGCGACCGGTTCGGCTACCGCCAGCAGAAGGCCGCCTCGGACGGCTGGCTGGTCGTCGTCGCCGGTGGCACCTCGCACGGCGTGGGCCTGGAGGCCCCCAAGGCGATGCACGGCGTCATGCCGCGCGCCAAGGGCGTCGCGCGGGCCGGGCTCGCGACCGTCAACCGCAACCTGTCGCCGTTCGTCTGGGCCGGGAAGCAGCGCTGGTTCGCCGAGCCGCCGCACATGCAGGTGTCGATCCTGTTCGTGCCCGCCGACGCCGAGGAGCCCCGGGTCGGCGACGAGCTCGTGGCGCATCTGCGCCACACCACGACGCAGTTCGACCGGCTCGTCGAGCGCTGAGCCGGCCGGAACCGCTCACCCCCGGGAGTCCTGCTCCCGGGGGGCTCTCCACGGGTCGAAGGGCTCTTCGGCGGCCCCCCACCGCACCCGCGGGCCCTCCTCGACGGCCGGCGCGGCGTGCCGGGCCGGATGCGCCGCCCTTCCCGCGACCACGAGGTCCTCGGCGCCGTCCAGGACGCCTCCTGAGGGGTCGTCGGAGCCGTCCTGCCGCACCGGGTCCTTCTCGGGCGCCAGGATGTCGCGGACGACCATCGCGCACAGGTACAGCGTGCCGAGCAGGTGCACGACGATCGCGAACTGGTAGCCGTCCACCGGCAGGCCCTGCTTGCTGCCCCCGCTGGTGAACGCCAGGTACATCCAGATGCCGAGGAAGTACACGACCTCGCATGCCTGCCAGACCAGGAAGTCGCGCCAGCGCGGCCTGGCGAGCGCGGCGAGCGGCACCAGCCACAGGACGTACTGCGGCGAGTAGACCTTGTTGGTGAGCACGAACGCGGCGACGACCAGGAACGCCAGCTGGACGAAACGCGGCCGGCGGGGTGCGGTGAACGCCAGGTAGGCGATCCCCGCGGCGGCCACGGCCATCAGCAGCAGCGCGTACAGGTTGGCCCGATCCGGCGGGATCGACGTGCCCGTCCGCTGGCTGATCAGCAGCCAGACCGATCCGAAGTCGACGTTCCGGTCCCGGCTGAAGAGGTAGAACTGCTTCCAGCCCTCGGGGGCGAGCAGCATCACGGGCAGGTTCACGACCAGCCAGGCGCCCATGGCGCCGAGCACCGCGGTCCCGTACTCCCGCCACTTCCCGGCCCGCCAGCAGAGCAGGAGCAGGGGCCAGAGGAGCAGTATCGGGTAGAACTTGGCGGCGGTGGCGAGACCGAGCAGGATGCCGAAGGCCAGCGGCCGCTCGCGCGACCACATCAGGACGGCGGCGGCGGTCAGCGCGACGGCCAGTATGTCCCAGTTGATCGTGGCCGTGAGCGCGACCGAGGGCGCCAGGGCGACCAGGAGCCCGTCCCAGGGGCGCCGGCGGTGCGTCCGGGTCACACAGACCGCCAGGACGGCCGCACAGACCATCAGCAGGCCCGCGTTGGCCAGCCAGAACGCCCGCTCGTTCTCGTCCGGGCTTCCGCCGCCGGGCGTCAGCCAGGCGGCGACCTCCATGAACAGCCCCGTCAGAACCGGGTACTCCAGGAACGGTATGTCGCCGCCCAGCCGGTCGAAGTAGGGCACCAGACCGTCCGCGAAGCCCCGCCCTGCGAAGAGGTGGGGGATGTCGGAGTAGCAGGCGTGGGTGTACTGGGAGGTCGTCCCCTGGAACCAGGCCCAGTTGTAACAGGGCAGCTTCTGCACCATGCCGAGGGCGAACATGCCGATGGCCACGAGGGCGATGACCCGCACCGGCGTGAACTGCCCGCCACCGGGCAGCGCCCGGCGCCCGTAGGGGCCGCCGATCAGCTCGCTGCCCGCGGCGGCCACCCGGTCCCGTTGGGTGGGGCTGACCGTCCGCGAGCGGTCCTGCGGCCCGTCCTGCGGCGCGCTCGTCTTCTGGAGGCTCGGCATGGGGGACATCCTGCCGTACGACCCCGTGAAAACGGCGAGGGCCGCCGCGGCCGTTCCGTACGGAAGGTACGGAACGGACGCGACGGCCCTCGGGGACGTGCCCGGACCAGGGGATCAGGGGATCCAGGTCCCGCCGCCGGGTCTGCCGTTCCCGTTGCCACCGCTGTCGTCCGTCGCCGTGTCGGTCGGCGTCGGTGTCCCGGTGGTGGGCGGCGTCGTGGTGGGCTGACCGGTGTTGCCACCGGGATTCCCCGGGTTGCTGCAGTTCCAGTCCCAGACGTCACACGTCGTCTTGCCCGGCTTCGGGGTCTTGGTCGCCGGGGGAGTCGTGGTCGGCATCGCCGGCGGCGTCGTCGTCGGCATCGTCGACTCGGTGGGGGTCGGCGTGGCCGTCGGCGTCGGCGTCTGGCTGGTGGCACCGCCACCGAAGACGGGCTCGGAGTTCTCGATGTCCATCGGCTCGGGGAACTTCACGAGCGGCATGCCCTCGACGGCCTCGGACATGTAGTCCTTCCAGATCCGCGAGGGGAACGACGAGCCGTGGATCTTCGGCTGCGCGCCCGTGCCGTACATGTCCTCGAACTTGCGGTCCTTCTTGGTGTCGTCGTCGTCGTAGCGGTACATGTCGATCGCCGTCGCCAGCTGCGCGGTGTATCCCACGAACCAGGCCGACATGTTGGCGTCGGTGGTACCGGTCTTGCCGGCCACGTCACGGCCCGGAATGCGGGCCTTCGTGCCGGTGCCCTTCTCGACGACGTCGTGGAGCACGTCGGTGACCTGGCTGGCGATGGCCGGGGTGAAGGGCTGCTTGGTCGTCGCCTCGTGCTTCTTGATGACGACGCCCTCCTTCTTCACGGACTCGACCGAGTAGGGGTCGTTCTGCTTGCCCCCGTTGGCGAAGGTCGAGTAGGCGCCGGCCATGCGGATCGCGCTCGGACTGGAGATACCGAGGGAGAACGACGGCACCTCGCCCTGGACGAGCGAGCCCTCCAGGAGTCCGGCCTCCTTGGCGGACTGGCGGACCTTGTCGATGCCGATGTCCATGCCGAGCTGCACGTAGGGCGAGTTGGCCGAGTGGATCATGGCCTCACGCAGCGAGATGGCGCCGTAGCTGGCGTTCTCGTCGTTGGTCTGCTTCCACTCCTTGCCCTTCTCGTTGACCCAGATGTCGCCGTTGTACTTCCGGACCGTCAGCCCGTTCTTGCCGGAGTAGCGGCTCTTGTCCGGGTCCACGAGCGTGCGGCTGGACTCGTCCTGGACCGCGCCGAGCTCCGGGTCACGGACGCCGTACTTCATCGCGGCGGCGAGCACGAAGGGCTTGAACGTCGATCCGACCATGGCGCCGGTGGCGTCGGCGTTGTTGCTGAAGTGCTTGGTGGCGTCGGCACCGCCGTAGAGGGCGACGATCTTCCCGGTCGCCGTGTCGACGGAGGCACCGCCGAACTGGACGTGCGTGTCGTCCTCCGGGCGCTTCTTCGGGTCGATGTGCTCGTCGATGACCTTCTTGACCGACTTCTCGAGCTTCATCACCTTGTCCTTCTCGAAGGTGGTGAAGATCTCGTAGCCGCCGCGCTCCAGGTCCTGGACGCTGATGCCGAACTGGGTCTTGATGTTGGCGTTGGCGGTCCTGACCAGGTAACCGATCTGACCGCCCAGGTTGGCGCTCTGGCCGGGCTTCTTCACCTTGGGGAAGGTGGGGTACTTCGCCCGCTCCGCGGCCGTGAGATGCCCGTCCTTCTGCATCTCGTCGAGGATCCACTTCCACCGCTTGGTGGCCCGCTCGGTGTTCTTCTCGGCCGTGGCCTCGGAGTCGATCTCGGGGTAGCCGGCGGGGTCGTAGTACGTCGCGCCCTTCAGCACCGCGGCGAGCAGCGCCGACTGGCTGGGGTCGAGGTCCTTGGCGTCCTTGTTGAAGTACGCGCGGGCCGCGGCCTGGATGCCGTAGGCACCCCGTCCGTAGTACGAGGTGTTCAGATAGCCGGCCATGATGTCCGGCTTCTCCACCTCGTTGCCGACCTTCATGGAGATGAAGAGTTCCTTCACCTTCCTGGTGATGGTCTGCGACTGGTCGTCGAGGCGGTTGTTCTTCACGTACTGCTGGGTGATGGTCGAACCACCCTGGGTCTCGCCGCCCTTGGCCATGTTCCACACGGCACGCGCGATACCCATGGGGTCGACTCCGGAGTCGTCCCGGAAGGTCTTGTTCTCCGCCGAGATCACCGCGTTCTGCATCGACATCGGGATCTGCGCGATGGGAACGATCTGACGGTTGGTGCCACTGCCCGTCGCGACCATGCGGGTCTTGTCGGCCCAGTAATAGATGTTGTTCTGCGACGTCGCGGTCTTGGCCTCGTCGGGGATCTCCACCTGCGAGTACGCGAACGCCGCGGCGCCCATCAGGCTCGCCGCGAAGAACAGGAAGGTGCCCGTCACGAGCTTCCACGAGGGCATCCAGCGACGCCAGCCGTACTTGTCGTACCTCGGGTAGTCGATGATCCGCTTCTTGCCCGGCGGACGGCCGCCGGAGCCCCGCCCCGGGCCACTGCCGCGCCCTCCGCCACCGCCGCGGCGGCCTCCACCGGAACCACCAGGGCCTCCGGGACCACTGTCGGCGCCCTTCCGGCGACTTCCGCGCTGGGCGGCCCGGCGGGCCTCCGCGCGGCCGCCGTAGGGCTGCTGCTCCTCTCCATGGGAGGACGGTGGCCCGTACGAGGCCACAGGGGCCCCCGTACCGACGTCATGGGCCGACCCGCGGCCCACCGGCTGCTGGGCAGCGCGCCGTGCCGCCGCGCGCCCACCCGTCGGCGGCTGCTGCGGCGGCATTTTGCGACGATGCTCGCTCATCGAACGACTACTCCTCGGGCAGGCGCGTACGCCTGGAAGCGGCAGTTGAGTTCCGGTCCCCCCGAAATGTGCACGTACGGCACCCCATCGGAGGCCCATCCGTACCGCAGCCGGTCACCCGCAGCACTGACGCCCCACGGCATCGCTCGGTTCCCGGTGGTCTGCATGCCGCACAGACTACGCACGGCCAAAACCTCCGGAGAGCCGGACTTCCGCCCAAATCAGGCAAGTCGAACGCTGTGAATTGACGATGTGACGCCGGTCACGGCGGGCCCGCTTGTCGAGACAGAGGGACCGTTCTATCGTGCTGATGTATCGAGTCGATACATCAGCACGGCATAAGGGCCACGGAAGCGGAGGAGGCGACGGATGAGCAGACGCTCCGGCATTCTCGAATTCGCCGTTCTCGGCCTGCTCCGCGAGGCCCCGATGCACGGGTACGAGCTGCGGAAGCGCCTCAACACCTCGCTGGGCGTCTTCCGGGCCTTCAGCTACGGAACGCTGTATCCCTGCCTCAAGACGCTGGTCGCCAACGGCTGGTTGATCGAGGAACCGGGCAGCGCTCCCGAGGAGGCCCTGGCCGCTTCACTCGCAGGACGCCGAGCCAAGATCGTCTACCGGTTGACGCCGGCAGGTAAGGACCACTTCGAGGAGCTCCTCTCCCACACAGGCCCGGACGCCTGGGAGGACGAGCACTTCGCCGCCCGCTTCGCCTTCTTCGGTCAGACCGAACGCGAAGTGCGGATGCGGGTCCTGGAGGGCCGCCGCAGCCGGCTGGAGGAGCGCCTCGAGAAGATGCGCGCCTCCCTGGTCCGGACCCGCGAGCGCCTCGACGACTACACGCTTGAGCTGCAGCGCCACGGCATGGAGTCCGTGGAGCGCGAAGTGCGCTGGCTGAACGAGCTCATCGAGAGCGAGCGGGCAGGGCGGGATCAGCGATCCGGCCCCGACGCCCCCGCTCTGCACGACAACGATTCTGGAGAAACGGGCGGCCTGCCCCGGCACGGGGGCAGTACCCGGCCGGATCCGTCCGACGACACCGCCAAGTGAAACCCTGCGCACAGCAGGGCTTCCACGATCTAACAGGGAGCAACCGGAATGGGTTCGGTTCGCGTAGCCATCGTCGGCGTGGGCAACTGCGCCGCCTCGCTGGTGCAGGGCGTCGAGTACTACAAGGACGCCGACCCGGCGGCCAAGGTGCCCGGCCTGATGCACGTCCAGTTCGGCGACTACCACGTCCGTGACATCGAGTTCGTGGCCGCCTTCGACGTCGACGCGAAGAAGGTCGGCCTCGACCTCTCCGACGCCATCGGCGCCAGCGAGAACAACACCATCAAGATCTGCGACGTCCCGAACACGGGCGTCACGGTCCAGCGCGGTCACACGCACGACGGTCTCGGCAAGTACTACCGCCTGACCATCGAGGAGTCCGCCGAGGCGCCGGTCGACATCGTCCAGATCCTCAAGGACCGCCAGGTCGACGTCCTCATCTGCTACCTGCCGGTGGGTTCCGAGGCCGCTGCGAAGTTCTACGCGCAGTGCGCCATCGACGCCAAGGTCGCGTTCGTCAACGCTCTCCCGGTCTTCATCGCCGGCACCAAGGAGTGGGCGGACAAGTTCACCGAGGCGGGCGTCCCGATCGTCGGCGACGACATCAAGTCCCAGGTCGGCGCGACCATCACGCACCGCGTGATGGCGAAGCTGTTCGAGGACCGCGGTGTCCGTCTTGAGCGCACCATGCAGCTCAACGTCGGCGGCAACATGGACTTCAAGAACATGCTCGAGCGCGACCGCCTCGAGTCCAAGAAGATCTCGAAGACGCAGGCCGTCACCTCGCAGATCCCCGACCGCGAGCTGGGCGAGAAGAACGTCCACATCGGTCCGTCGGACTACGTGGCCTGGCTGGACGACCGCAAGTGGGCGTACGTGCGCCTCGAGGGCCGCGCCTTCGGCGACGTTCCGCTGAACCTCGAGTACAAGCTCGAGGTGTGGGACTCCCCGAACTCCGCCGGTGTCATCATCGACGCCCTGCGCGCCGCGAAGATCGCCAAGGACCGGGGCATCGGCGGCCCGATCCTCTCCGCGTCCTCGTACTTCATGAAGTCCCCGCCGGTGCAGTACTTCGACGACGAGGCCCTGGCCAACGTCGAGAAGTTCATCAAGGGTGAGGTCGAGCGCTAAAGCGCCGCACGCTTGTCGATCGAGGGTCCCCGAGGCACTGCCCGGGGGCCCTCTTCGTATGTGAGTCTTGCTGCCATGTCCGTCGTACGTGATCTGCGCGTACTCCTGCGCCTGACGAACTTCCGCCGCCTGCTCGCCGTCCGGCTGCTCTCCCAGTGCGCCGACGGCGTCTATCAGGTGGCCCTGGCCACGTACGTCGTCTTCTCCCCCGAGAAGCAGACCTCCCCCGCCGCCATCGCGTCGGCCATGGCGGTCCTCCTGCTCCCGTACTCGCTCGTCGGGCCGTTCGCCGGTGTGCTCCTGGACCGCTGGCAGCGCCGTCAGGTCTTCCTGTACGGGAACCTGCTGCGCGCCCTGCTCGCCTGCGGGACCGCCGTGCTGGTCCTCGCCTCCGTGCCCGACTGGCTCTTCTACGCCTCCGCGCTCTCCGTCACCGCCGTCAACCGCTTCGTCCTCGCGGGGCTCTCTGCCTCGCTGCCACGCGTCGTCGACGACGAACGGCTGGTCGTGGCGAACTCCCTCTCCCCGACCGCCGGCACCCTCGCCGCGACCCTCGGAGGCGGCCTCGCGTTCGGCGTCCGGCTGATCGCCGACAACTCCGACGCGGCCGTGGTGGCCTTCGGTGCCCTGCTCTACCTCTGCTCCGCCCTGGCCTCCCTGCGGATGCCCCGGGAGCTCCTGGGGCCCGACCCGGTCCTCGTCCCCCAGCGCCTCCGCTCGGCACTGTCCTCGACGGTCCAGGGGCTGGCCGCGGGACTTCGGCACCTCTCCGAGCGCCGGCCCGCCGCCCGGGCGCTCATCGCGGTGGGCCTCATGCGCTTCTGTTACGGCGCCCTGCTCGTCACCGTGCTCATGCTCTGCCGCTACACCTGGAGCACCACCGACTCCGAGGGGCTCGGCCTCCTCGGGCTCGCCGTCGCCGCCTCGGGAGCGGGTTTCTTCGCCGCCGCCCTGCTCTCGCCCTGGGCGGTCGGGCGGCTCGGGCCCTTCGGCTGGATGACCGTGTGCGCGGCGATCGCCGCCGTCGTCGAGCCGGCACTCGGCCTGACCTTCGCCCCGGCCCCCTTCCTCGTCGCCGCCTTCGTCCTGGGGCTCATCACCCAGGGGGCCAAGATCGCGACGGACACCGTGGTGCAGACCTCCGTGGACGACGCCTACCGGGGGCGCGTCTTCTCCCTCTACGACGTGCTGTTCAACGTCGCCTTCGTGGGCGCGGCGGGGGTCGCGGCTCTGATGCTGCCGCCCGACGGCCGTTCCGCACTACTGGTCGTGCTGGTGGCCCTGATCTACGCGGCGATCGCACTGGCCCTGCGAGGGGAACGCGGGGAACGCACAGAGGGGTGATGTTTCACGTGAAACACCACCCCTCCCGAACGTGGGGGGGGGGGGGGGGGGTGGTGTGTGAAAAAACACCCCCCCCCCCCACAACCCAAACACCCGCCGCCCCCCCCCCCAACAACCCCG
>NZ_JBHWAQ010000020.1:0-76947 GCF_042743475.1 Streptomyces sp. NPDC059534 | reverse complement strand
CGGCCTGCTTTTTTTTTTTAAACCACCCCCCAAAAACCCCCCCCCCCCCCTCGGGGGGGGGGGGCGTTTTTTACCCTAAAAACCCCCCCCCGCCCCACGCGATACCGCTAGCCCTGCGCCGCCCACCACTCCTTGAGCGCGGCGATGGCCTGGTCGTGCTCCATCGGGCCGTTCTCCAGACGGAGCTCCAGCAGGAACTTGTACGCCTGGCCGATGGCCGGGCCCGGGCCGATCCCGAGGATCTCCTGGATCTGGTTGCCGTCGAGGTCGGGACGGATCGCGTCCAGCTCCTCCTGCTCCTGGAGCTGGGCGATGCGGTCCTCCAGGCCGTCGTAGGCACGGGAGAGCGCGCCCGCCTTGCGCTTGTTCCGGGTGGTGCAGTCCGAGCGGGTCAGCTTGTGCAGGCGCGAGAGCATCGGGCCGGCGTCACGGACATAGCGGCGCACGGCCGAGTCCGTCCACTCGCCCGTCCCGTAGCCGTGGAAGCGAAGGTGCAGCTCCACCAGCCGCGAGACGTCCTTGATCATCTCGTTGGAGTACTTGAGCGCGGTCATGCGCTTCTTGGTCATCTTCGCGCCCACCACCTCGTGGTGGTGGAAGGAGACCCGGCCGTCCTTCTCGAAGCGACGGGTACGCGGCTTCCCGATGTCGTGGAGCAGGGCCGCGAGACGCAGCACCAGGTCCGGGCCTTCCTTCTCCAGGTCGATCGCCTGGTCGAGCACGGTCAGCGAGTGCTCGTAGACGTCCTTGTGCCGGTGGTGCTCATCGCTCTCCAGGCGCAGCGACGGCAGCTCGGGCAGCACGTGCTCGGCGAGCCCCGTGTCGACGAGGAGGCCGAGGCCCTTCCGCGGGTGCGACGAGACCAGCAGCTTGTTGAGTTCGTCACGGACCCGCTCGGCGGAGACGATCTCGATCCGGCCGGACATCTCCGTCATCGCCGTGACGACCTCGGGAGCGACCTCGAAGTCCAGCTGTGCGGCGAACCTCGCGGCCCGCATCATCCGCAGCGGGTCGTCGGAGAACGACTCCTCCGGCGTCCCCGGCGTGCGCAGCACCCGGGCGGCCAGATCCTCCAGACCGCCGTACGGGTCGATGAACGTCTTCTCGGGGAGGGCCACGGCCATGGCGTTGACGGTGAAGTCACGCCGGACGAGGTCCGCGTCGATCGAGTCGCCGTAGGAGACCTCGGGCTTGCGCGAGGTCCGGTCGTACGCCTCCGAGCGGTAGGTGGTGACCTCGATCTCAAAACGCTGGTCGACGTCGCCTACGCGGGCGTCCTTCTGGCAGCCGACCGTCCCGAAGGCGATGCCGACCTCCCACACGGCGTCGGCCCACGGGCGGACGATCTTCAGGACGTCCTCGGGGCGGGCGTCGGTGGTGAAGTCGAGGTCGTTGCCGAGCCGGCCGAGCAAGGCGTCCCGGACCGAGCCACCGACCAGCGCGAGGCTGAACCCGGCCTCCTGGAAACGGCGGGCGAGGTCGTCGGCGACAGGGGACACACGCAGCAGTTCACTGACCGCGCGGCGTTGCACCTGGCTCAGTGCAGTCGGGGTGTCTTCGTTGGCGTTCGGCACAACAGAAAAGGGTACGTGCCCCGGCTCGCCTCGACGTCCCCGTTTTCGCGCGCGTGGAGATCGCCTGGAGCAGTCCCCGGCACTTGCTCCCAGCGCGCCTCGTTACCATGCCTGGACACAGCAACCGGGAACCATCGACACCACTGGCACCACAGACACTGACGAGGACGGGCGAACGCGTGGCCGAGGCGGCAGACATCCAGGGAACCGGTCCCTCACCTGCCCGCCGATGGCTGCGGCGCACGATCACCGTGGCCGTCGGAGCGCCGCTCCTGGCCGGCCTGCTCCAGGCCCCGAGCACCGCCTCCCCGGCGGTCGCCGCCGCGGACGCCGTCTCCAAGACCGTCGATGTGTCGCTCGACACCCTGGCCCCGAGCGCACCCGTCGAAGGGGACACCGTCACCATCACCGGGACGGTGACCAACCGGAGCAAGAAGGCCGTCACCGACGCGACCGTGGACCTGCGCGTCGGCCCCAGGATGACGAGCCGCAGCGAGATCGAGCAGGTGACGGGACGCACCGGGTACCGGTCCGACAGCGACCCCGCTCGCCTTGAGGACGCTCCCCGCATCAAGATTCCCCGCCTCGGTGCCGGACTCAGCACGGACTTCTCGTTCTCCGTCCCCGTCTCCGACCTCGGACTCGACGAGGCGGGCGTCTACCAGCTGGGGGTCTCCCTCACCGGCCAGACCCCCGACCAGGGGTACGACCGGGTGCTCGGCATCGAGCGGACCTTCCTGCCGTACCAGCCCGAGGCCGCCAAGAAGAAGACCCAGCTCACCTACCTCTGGCCGCTGATCTCCTCCGCCCATGTCTCGGCCGAGACGGCCACGGACGACCAGCAGACCCCGGTCTTCGAGGACGACGCCCTGGCGGACGAGCTGAAGCCGGGCGGGCGCCTGGACCAGCTCGTCTCGCTCGGGAAGGACCTGCCGGTCACCTGGGTGCTCGATCCGGACCTGCTGGCGAGCGTCGACGCCATGGCGAACGGCTACCGGGTCAAGGACGGCACCCTGCACGTCCCCGGCAAGAACAAGGCCGTCGCCGAGCAGTGGCTGAACGCTCTGGAACGGGCGATCCAGGGCCGCAAGGTCGTCGCCCTTCCCTTCGCCGACCCCGACCTCGCCTCCCTCGCCCATCACGGCAAGGACGTGCCCGGCTCGCTGGGGCACCTCCAGTCGGCGACCGACCTCGCCGGCGTGACCGTCGAGACCGTGCTCCACGTGCAGCCGTCCACCGACTTCGCCTGGCCCGTCGACGGAGCCGTCGACCCCTCCATCGTGGCGGTCGCGACCTCGGCCGGCGCCGACAAGGTGATCGCCCGCAGCGACAGCGTCCGCGACGACCTCGCCTACACGCCCACGGCGGCCCGTCCCCTGGGCGACGGCAGCACCACGGCCGTGGTGAGCGACGCGATCCTGTCCACCACCTTCGAGGGGGACATGGTCCGCTCCGAGAGCTCCACGCTCGCGGTCCAGGAATTCCTCTCCCAGTCCCTCGCGATCACCCTGGAGCAGCCGCAGGACCAGCGCAGCGTGGTGGTCGCCCCGCAGCGCATGCCGAGCGTCTCCCAGGCGCAGACCATGGCCACGGCGCTCCACGGCCTCTCCGGCCGGCGCTGGAGCGAGCCGGTCGACCTCGTCGCCGCGGCCGGGGCCAAGCCCGACCCCGACGCCTCGACCCGGGTACCCAGCGCCTCGCGGTACCCGAAGAAGCTGCGCGACCGGGAGCTGCCGGTCCAGGCGTTCCGTGACATGAAGACCACCCGCGACGAGCTCGGCGACTTCAAGGTCATCCTGGAGCTGCCGGGGCGCGTCGTGACGCCGTTCGGCAACGCGATCAACCGCGAGATGTCGGTCTCCTGGCGCGGCGAGCCCCGAGCGGCCGCGATCTACCGGACCAACGTCCTGGACTATCTGCAGACGCTCACCAAGGGCGTCCAGCTGGTCGACAAGTCGGACCTCACACTCTCCGGCCGCAGCGCGACGATCCCCGTGACCGTCCAGAACAAGCTGCTCCAGGGCGTGGACCACCTGGTGCTGCGCCTCACCTCCACCAACAAGAACCGGCTGACGGTCAACGGCGAAGGATTCGCCGAGCTCCCCGTGAAGATCAACGGCGGGCACAGCCAGTCGGTGAAGTTCACCGCCTCCGCCAACGTCAACGGCCAGGTGCCGATGATCGCCCAGCTCTACACCGAGGACGGCACCCCCTACGGGCAGCCGATGACCTTCACCGTGAAGGTCTCCGAGATCACCCCGACGGTGATGCTCGTCATCGCGGGAGGCGTCCTGCTCCTCGTCCTCGCCGGCGTACGGATGTACAGCCAGCGCAAGCGGGTCGCCGCGCGGAACGCCGAGGCCGAGGCCGAGCCTGCGGAGGCGGACGAGGCGGACGAGGACGGGCCCGCCGGGGACGAACCCTCCGGGGACGAACCCGAGCAGCCGAGTGACCCGACGCCGGACACCGGGCCCGAAAGCGGCGACCCGTCGGGCCCGGGTGAGAAAGTGGACCGTTGAGCGATGTCGTGGCCGGTCGGCCGGGGACGATGAGGTGGGGTAACCATGAACGCGCCGTACGACGGTGACCGCGGCCAGGGCGCGGGTGGCACCGCGCCGTCCGGTGGGACGCCCGCGGCGCCCGCCGGCTCCGGCCATCCGCCGGTGACGCCGCCCGCGCCACAGGGTGCCCCCGGCCCGCAGGGCCACGACCCCTATGCGCAGCACCCACAGGGGCAGGACCCGTACGCGCAGAACCCGTACGTACAGGATCCGTACGTCCAGGACGCCTTCGCGCACGACCCGTACCCGGCGCAGGGCCTGGCCGCACAGGACCCGGTGACCGAGGCGCTCTACGACCGCGCCGCGCACCCGCCGCCCCCGCCCGGCACCTACCAGGAGCCCCAGCCGCTCTACCAGCAGCCGGTCGCGCCCCAGCACGCCCCCGACCCCCGGGTGTGGGCGCAGACGCCCGCGCCCGAGCCCGAGGGCCCCTCCCGTCATCTGCCGTACGGCGACGACGCGCGGACGGTCCAGTTCACCGGTGTCGACGACCTGGTGACCCGGGCCGGCGAGGAGGAGCCCGAGCCGGACGCCTTCGCCCACCTGTACCGGGACCAGCAGACGCCCGGCCAGGTGCCGCAGCCCGCTCCGGAGCCGGACCCCCTGCCCGCGCCGGCTCCCAAGAAGTCCGGCCGCGCCTCGGGGCTGCTGAAGTCGAGCGCCGTCATGGCGGCCGGCACCCTGGTCTCCCGGCTCACCGGATTCGTCCGCAGCCTGGTGATCACCGGCGCGCTCGGTGCGGCGCTGCTCGGTGACACCTTCACCATCGCGTACACCCTGCCGACGATGATCTACATCCTCACCGTCGGCGGCGGCCTCAACTCGGTCTTCGTCCCCCAGCTCGTCCGCTCCATGAAGAACGACGAGGACGGCGGCGAAGCGTACGCCAACCGCCTGCTGACCCTGGTGATGGTGGCGCTCGGCCTGATCGTGGCCCTCGCCGTCTTCGCGGCGCCGCTGCTCATCCGGCTGATGTCGAACACCATCGCCGACGACGCCGCGGCCAACAGCGTCGCCGTGACCTTCGCCCGCTACTGCCTCCCCACGATCTTCTTCATGGGCGTGCACGTGGTGATGGGTCAGATCCTGAACGCCCGGGGCAAGTTCGGCGCGATGATGTGGACCCCGGTCCTCAACAACATCGTCATGATCGTCACCTTCGGCCTCTTCATCTGGGTCTACGGCACCTCCGCCGAGTCCCACATGGGCGTGCAGACCATCCCGGACGACGGCATCCGCCTGCTCGGCGTGGGCACCCTGCTCGGTCTCGTCGTCCAGGCCCTGGCGATGATCCCGTACCTCCGTGAGACGGGCTTCCGCTTCCGGCCCCGCTTCGACTGGAAGGGCCACGGGCTCGGCAAGACGGTCAAGCTGGCCAAGTGGACCGTCCTCTTCGTCCTCGCCAACCAGGCGGGCGTCCTGGTCGTCACCCAGCTGGCCACGGCCGCCGGTGAGGAGTCCGGGAAGAACGGTGCGGGCTTCCTCGCCTACTCCAACGCCCAGCTGATCTGGGGCATGCCACAGGCCATCATCACCGTCTCCGTCATGGCGGCCCTGCTGCCGCGGATCTCCCGCGCCGCCCACGACAACGACCCCGGCGCGGTCAGGGACGACATCTCCCAGGGCCTGCGCAACTCGGCCGTCGCGATCGTCCCGGTCTCCTTCGCCTTCCTGGCGCTCGGCGTCCCGATGTGCACCCTGCTCTACGCCTCCAGCGGCGTCGAGGCCGCCCAGGGCATGGGCTTCATCCTGATGGCCTTCGGCCTGGGCCTGATCCCCTACTCCGTCCAGTACGTCGTGCTCCGCGGCTTCTACGCCTACGAGGACACCCGGACGCCCTTCTACAACACGGTCATCGTCGCCGCCGTCAACGCGGCCGCCTCGGCCGCCTGCTACGTCGTCCTGCCCGCCCAGTGGGCCGTCGTCGGCATGGCCGCGTCCTACGGGCTCGCCTACGCCGTCGGCGTCGGCATCGCCTGGCGCCGGCTCCGCAACCGACTGGGCGGCGACCTGGACGGCACCCACGTCCTGCGGACCTACGCACGGCTCTGCATGGCGTCCGTGCCCGCCGCGATCGTCTCCGGTGCCGTCGGCTTCGGCCTGTTGAAGCTCCTGGGCGAGGGTGCGCTCGGCTCGCTCGTCGCCCTGCTCATCGGCGGGGTCGTACTCCTCGGTGTCTTCTTCGTCGCGGCAAAGCGCATGCGTATCGCGGAGTTGAACACCCTGGTGGGCATGGTGCGCGGACGCCTGGGACGCTGATGAGGTGGTCCCGCACAACCATCGGCGGGAACCGCGTGTCGTGCATAGTGCCGGACTGTGGGCACAATTGGCATGGCTGTTGGATGTGGCGCAACGGATGGGGAGGCAGGAACGACGGTGGCGGAACGTAGCACGGCTGCCGTCGACGTGGCCGACAACAGCGGTGACGACCCGCTGACCGCCAAGGCGGACACGGCCGCGACCGACGGGGTGGCGGAAGAGCAGAAGACGGCGGAGAAGTCCGCCCAGGCCACGGAGAACAAGGCGGTCGAACGACAGAGCGGTGAACAGCCCTCCATCACGGCACCCGAACTGCACAGCGGGCACAAGCTGGCGAGACGCTACCGGCTGGAGGAATGCGTCACCCGTTTGGACGGCTTCAGCAGTTGGCGTGCCGTCGACGAGAAGCTACGGCGTGCCGTCGGGGTCCACCTGCTGCCCGCCGACCACCCCAGAGCACGGTCGGTCCTGGCCGCGGCCCGCTCCTCGGCGCTCCTCGGCGACCCCCGGTTCGTCCAGGTCCTCGACGCCGTCGAGGAGAACGACCTCGTGTACGTCGTGCACGAATGGCTGCCCGACTCCACCGAGCTGACCACGCTGCTCGCGTCCGGCCCTCTGGAGCCTCACGACGCCTACCAGCTCGTCAGCCAGGTGTCCCAGGCGATGGCCGCCGCACACCGCGAGGGCCTCGCACACCTCCGGCTCACCCCGAGTGCCGTTCTGCGCAGCTCCACCGGCCAGTACCGGATCCGCGGCCTGGCCGTGAACGCCGCTCTGCGCGGCATCACCGCCGAACGCCCGCAGCGCAGCGACACCGAGGCCATCGGCGCCCTGCTGTACGCCGCGCTGACCCAGCGCTGGCCGTACGACAGCGATGCCCACGGGCTCTCCGGGCTTCCCAAGGGCGTCGGCCTGCTCCCGCCCGACCAGGTCCGCGCCGGCGTCCACCGCGGCCTCTCCGAGATCGCCATGCGCGCCCTCGCCAACGACGGGGCCACCGCCTCGCGGCAGGAGCCGCCCTGCACGACCCCGGACGAGCTGGCCAAGGCCGTCGCCGCGATGCCCCGCGTCAAGCCCCCGGAGCCGGAGTACACCGCCCCGCCCGAGTACCAGCGCACGACGTACCAGCAGGGCACGTACGGCCGGCCCCAGGCGCGCCCGGCCATGACCCAGCCGGTGGTCATCCCGCCGCCTCCGCTGCAGAGCCGGACCGGAAAGGCGCTGAAGTGGGCCGTCTCGGCCCTGCTGATCGCCGCCCTGGGGCTCGGCAGCTGGCAGATCGCGGACCGGCTCCTCGACCAGGACAACTCCTCGAAGACCCCGGTCACGACTCCGACGCTCGACGACGAGAAGCCGGAGCCGCCGAAGCCGCTCACGATCCGGTCGGCCGAGGAGTTCGCCCCGGACGGCAATCTGCAGAACGCCCCCGGGGTGCACGACACCTACGACAGCGACAGCACCACGTACTGGCGTACCAGGACGTTCCGCGCCGGACCCGTCCTGGCTCCGTACAAGCAGGGCGTCGGCATCGTCTACGACCTCGGGAGCGAGCAGAACGTCTCGTCGGCGTCCATAGCGTTCCGCTACGGCGGTCCGAAGACCTCGGTCACCCTCTACGCGGCGGACTCGCTGACCCCTTCGGGCAGCCCGGACTCCATGAAGAAGATCGCCACGGCCGAGACCTCGCAGACCGCGGCGAAGCCGGAGACCACGACGCCGGTGAAGACCCGCTACGTGCTCCTCTGGCTGACCTCGGTGCCCTACTCCGACGGTGACGAGTACTTCGGATCCGGCTACAAGCAAGCCATCACGAACGTCTCCTTCCAGGGGACCGCCCCGTAGCGACGGAGCAGCACCCTTCATGAGCGCCGAGCCCAGCTCGGCGCTCATTTACTTCCGGGCACGGACCGGATTGAATGCCTGCACGGCTGCCGACGAGGAGGGGAACCGTGGCGCCTGCTGCTGACGCCCCCCGGACGGCGACGGACGAGGAACTCCTCGCGAGCCACGTCGCCGGGGACCCGGACGCCTTCGGTGAGCTCGTACGCCGCCATCGCGACCGGCTGTGGGCCGTGGCCCTGCGGACCCTGGGGGACCGCGAGGAGGCCGCTGACGCCGTCCAGGACGCCCTGATCTCGGCCTTCCGGGCCGCCCATACCTTCCGCGGCCAGTCGGCCGTCACCACCTGGCTGCACCGGATCACCGTGAACGCCTGTCTCGACCGGGCCCGCAAGACCGCTTCCCGCCGCACCTCGCCCGTCGACGACACCGACCGCTTCGAACAGCTCCTCGGTCCCCATGAATCGGCCGAGGCTCCCGTGGAGCGCCAGGACCTGCACCGCGAGGTGCTGGCCGCGCTCGCCGCGATCCCGGCCGACCAACGTGCCGCGCTCGTCCTGGTCGACATGCAGGGATACCCCGTCGCGGAGGCTGCCCGTATCCTCGGCGTCCCCACCGGCACCGTGAAGAGCCGCTGTGCACGCGGGCGGGCACGCCTCCTGCCGATGGTCACTCATCTGCGCGCCGACACCGTGGGTAACGAGGTCGCCGAAGGGGGAAGGAACCGGACGCCGGGGACATCCGTCCCACCGGTGCCGGGGCCGACGGATACCGGACCGACTGATCCAGCTGTGAAGGGCGGAGGTGGGCGCACGTGACTTCCACGGCCGGCAGGGCCGACACCACACAGCACCCGGACGTCTCGGAGATTTCCGATCTGTCCGAGGGGCTCCTCTCGCCGACCCGGTCCTCCGCCGTGCGCCGGCATGTGGACGGCTGCTCGCTCTGCGCGGACGTCCGGTCCTCGCTGGAGGAGATCCGCGGTCTCCTGGGGACGCTCCCCGGGCCTCCCCGCATGCCCGCCGAGATCGCCGGCCGGATCGACGCCGCCCTCGCCGCGGAAGCGCTCCTCAACTCCACCTCGCCCGAGAGCGAAGCCGCTGTTTCACGTGAAACATCGCGCTACCCCGCCGAGACCGAGCTTCCCGCCCGCGCGCCCTCCAGGGTCCAGGACCGCCCCGCGGGCAGCTCCCGCGCCGCGACCGGTCCCGGGCGCCCCGGGAAGCCCCGCCGCCGCAGGATCGCTCTGCTCTCCACGCTCGGCGCGGCCTTCGGTGCCGTGATCCTGGGCACGAGCCTGTACCTGAGCCAGACGGGGAATCTGACCGCCGGCGACACCGCATCGGACACCAAGAAGGCCGACGCCGCTTCCACGGCCCTCAGCCCCTTCTCCGGGGCTCCTGTCGAGGACCGGGTCCACGCGCTCCTCGCCGACAACGGAGCGGCCAAGACGCCCCAGGGCGTCGGCCCCGAATCGATGTCCGCCGAAGCCAGCTCCGCGGCCCCCCAGCGCAACCGGGACGATGCGGTCCCCGGCTGCGTCCTGGCCGGCACCGGCCGCACCGACACGGTGCTCGGGCAGGAGCGGGGCGAATACCAGGGCGTGCCGGCCTATCTGCTGGTGCTGCCGGATCCCTCCGACAGCACCCGGGTCCAGGCATACGTTCTCGATGCCTCCTGCGCCGGCCGGACCACGGACGGCGGCGGCCCGGCCGCCGAGGTACTGCTCCACGAGACGTACCCCCGCTCCTGACCGCTCGCCTGACCTCGCTTCCGGCCCTCTCACCGCCCCTCGACGGAGCCGCGCGGCGGTCTCGGGAATGCATGCCCCTTAGGATCCGTTGGGTGGGGTGAGAGCGACCGAGACAACCGCCCCCGTAGGCAGTGGCAGTCTGCAGAGACGAGGAAGTAACCCGTGAGCGACGTCCGTAACGTGATCATCATCGGCTCCGGGCCCGCGGGTTACACCGCGGCGCTCTACACGGCCCGAGCGTCGCTGAACCCTCTGGTCTTCGAGGGTGCCGTCACCGCCGGTGGCGCCCTGATGAACACGACCGAGGTCGAGAACTTCCCCGGCTTCCGTGACGGCATCATGGGCCCCGACCTCATGGACAACATGCGGGCCCAGGCCGAGCGCTTCGGCGCCGAGCTCGTCCCCGACGACATCGTCGCCGTGGACCTGACCGGTGACATCAAGACCGTCACCGACACCGCCGGCACCGTGCACCGCGCCAAGGCCGTCATCGTCACCACCGGCTCCCAGCACCGCAAGCTCGGCCTCCCCAACGAGGACACGCTCTCCGGCCGCGGTGTCTCCTGGTGCGCGACCTGCGACGGGTTCTTCTTCAAGGACCAGGACATCGCCGTCGTGGGCGGCGGCGACACCGCGATCGAGGAGGCGACCTTCCTCTCGCGCTTCGCCAAGTCCGTCACGATCGTCCACCGCCGTGACACCCTGCGTGCCTCGAAGGCCATGCAGGAGCGCGCCTTCGCCGACCCGAAGATCTCCTTCGCCTGGGACAGCGAGGTCACCGCGATCCACGGCGAGCAGAAGCTCAGCGGCCTGACCCTGCGCGACACCAAGACCGGCGAGACCCGCGAGCTGCCCGTCACCGGTCTCTTCATCGCCGTGGGCCACGACCCGCGGACCGAGCTCTTCAAGGGCCAGCTGGAGCTCGACGAGGAGGGCTACCTCAAGGTGGCCGCCCCGTCGACCCGCACCAACCTCACGGGTGTCTTCGGCGCCGGCGACGTCGTCGACCACACGTACCGCCAGGCCATCACGGCTGCCGGTACCGGCTGCTCCGCCGCTCTCGACGCCGAGCGCTTCCTGTCCGCTCTCGCCGACAGCGAGAAGCTGGCCGAGACCCCCGCGGTCTGATCACCCCGCTCCCCACCCCACACCCCGCGAGATCAAGGAGGCCGCTGTGGCCCTCAAGACTGTGACCGACGCTTCCTTCGACGAGGACGTCCTCAAGAGCGACAAGCCCGTCCTGGTGGACTTCTGGGCCGCCTGGTGCGGACCGTGCCGCCAGATCGCCCCGTCGCTGGAGGCCATCGCCGCCGAGCACGGCGAGATCGAGGTCGTGAAGCTGAACATCGACGAGAACCCGGCCACGGCTGCCAAGTACGGCGTCATGTCCATCCCGACGCTGAACGTCTACCAGGGTGGCGAGGTCGTGAAGACCATCGTCGGCGCCAAGCCGAAGGCCGCGATCCTGCGCGACCTGGAGGGCTTCGTCGAGCCCACCAAGGGCTGATGATCTCTCGCTGTTTCACGTGAAACAGCGGCACGCGGAACAGCGAAGGCCCGTCCCCGAGAGGGGGCGGGCCTTCTGCGTGTCCGGCTAGAGGGGCCGCAGGGCCGGCTCCTTCTGGACGGCGCCGAGGAGCCTGTCCAGGGCCATCTCGACGTCCTCCTTCCAGGAGAGCGTCGTCCTCAGCTCCAGCCGCAGCCGGGGGAAGGCGTGGTGGGGACGGACGGTCTTGAAGCCCACGGCGAGCAGATGGTCGGCGGGCAGCACACAGGCCGGCTCCTTCCAGCGGGCGTCCCCGAATGCCTCGATCGCCTTGAAGCCCCGGCGCATCACGTCCTTGGCCACCGTCTGCACGATCACCCGGCCGAGGCCCTGCCCCTGATAGCCGGGCATGATCCACGCCGTCATCAGCTGAACGGCGTCCGCCGCCACGGGGCTCGTCGGGAAGGCCGTGGACCGCGGCACATAGGCCGGGGGAGCGTAGAGCACATAGCCGACCGGTATCTCGTCGACGTAGACCACCCGGCCGCAGGATCCCCATTCGAGCAGGACAGCCGAGATCCAGGCTTCCTTCTCCAGCTCGGGGCGTCCCGCCTTGACCGCCGCTTCCCCACTGACCGGGTCGAGCTCCCAGAAGACGCAGGAGCGACACCGCTTGGGCAGGTCCGGAAGGTTGTCCAGTGTGAGCGGTACGAGCCGACGCCCCACGGCTTCTCCTCGCTTCCCTCGCCCTTGAGCACGGATACGCCTCTCGGAATCGTATCGATCGGGCGATCGGGGCGATACCGCTCACCGGCAAAGGGCGGGCCGCGTTCCGGTGAAGACCGGAACACGACCCGCCCTGAGCGGACTCGGCGGAGCGTGAGGCGTCAGCCCTCCTCGTTCTCGCCGTTCCTCTGGTCCATGACCCGTCCCTCTCCGGGAGCCAGGGTCGAGAGGATCCGTTCCAGATCGTCCATCGAGGCGAACTCGACGACGATCTTGCCCTTCTTCTGTCCCAGGTCGACCTTCACGCGGGTCTCGAAGCGATCCGAGAGCCGGGAGGCGAGATCCGTGAGCGCGGGCGACACCCGGCCCCCGGCGCGGGGACCCTTCGGCTTGACCGGCGCCCCGGGCTCCGAGCCCATCAGCGTGACGATCTCCTCGACGGACCGCACCGAGAGCCCCTCGGCCACGATCCGGTACGCCAGCTTGTCCTGGGCCTCCGGGTCCTCGACGCCCAGGAGGGCGCGAGCGTGACCGGCGGAGATCACCCCGGCGGCGACCCGGCTCTGGACCGGGGGCGAGAGGCGCAGCAGCCTCAGCGTGTTGGAGACCTGCGGACGCGAGCGTCCGATCCGGTCGGCCAGCTGGTCATGGGTGCAGTTGAAGTCCTTGAGCAGCTGGTCGTACGCCGCCGCCTCTTCCAGCGGGTTCAGCTGGGCCCGGTGCAGGTTCTCCAGGAGGGCGTCCAGGAGCAGCTTCTCGTCATCGGTGTGCCGCACGATGGCCGGGATGCGCTCCAGGCCGGCCTCACGGCAGGCTCGCCAGCGCCGCTCGCCCATGATGAGCTCGTAGCGCTCGGCGCCCACCTGGCGCACGACGACGGGCTGGAGAAGACCGACCTCCTTGATGGAGGCGACCAGCTCGGCCAGAGCGTCCTCGTCGAAGACCTCACGCGGCTGACGCGGGTTGGGCGTGATCGCGTCGAGCGGGAGCTCCGCGAAGTGCGCGCCGGCCGGGGACTCCGGGGCGGCGGCCGTCTCGGGCTCGCTCCACGACACCACCGAGTCGGGGGACTGGGGGCTCTGCGGGAGCGTCGCCAGCTTCGCGGCGGCCACGCCCCGCTCCGAGGTCAGGACGGGGGCCGCACCGGGAGAGGTCGCGCCCGCTCCGACGCCGACCGGAGCCGGTCGTTCCTGGGGAGCCGTAGGGATCAGCGAACCGAGCCCTCGCCCCAATCCCCTGCGTCGCTCACTCACTGGATCCCCTCCGACCTGCTGCGCTGGTTGTTCTGGTGCCCTACCTGGGCGTGCTGGGGGTCGTAGTACACGGTGGCCCCCCGCAGGGCGATCTCACGGGCCGCTTCGAGATACGACAGGGCGCCGCTGGAGCCCGGATCGTAGGTGAGGACCGTCTGCCCGTAGCTCGGCGCCTCCGAGATGCGGACGGACCTCGGAATGCTGGTCCGCAGCACCTCCTCGCTGAAGTGGGTGCGCACCTCGTCGGCGACCTGGGAGGCGAGCCTCGTCCGGCCGTCGTACATGGTGAGCAGGATCGTCGAGACATGGAGCCCGGGGTTGAGGTGCCCGCGCACCAGGTCGACGTTCCGCAGGAGCTGTCCCAGCCCCTCCAGTGCGTAGTACTCGCACTGGATCGGGATCAGCACCTCGGCGCCGGCCACCATGGCGTTGACCGTGAGCAGACCGAGCGAGGGCGGGCAGTCGATCAGGATGTAGTCGAGCGGCTGCTCGTACGCCTGGATCGCCCGCTGCAGGCGGCTCTCACGGGCCACCAGCGACACCAGCTCGATCTCCGCACCGGCGAGATCGATCGTGGCGGGGGCGCAGAAGAGACCCTCGACGTCCAGGACGGGCTGCACCACTTCGGAGAGCGGCCTGCTGTCGACCAGGACGTCGTAGATCGAGGGGACCTCGGCGTGGTGGTCGATGCCGAGCGCCGTGGACGCGTTGCCCTGCGGGTCGAGGTCGATGACCAGGACCCGGGACCCGTGCAGGGCAAGGGACGCGGCAAGGTTGACCGTCGTGGTCGTCTTGCCCACGCCGCCCTTCTGATTGGCGACCACCATCACGCGCGTCTGAGCCGGTCGGGGAAGCCCCTCACCGGCACGACCCAGGGCCTCTACTGCCAGTTGGGCAGCATGACCCACGGGGGTGTCGTCCATCGGGGGCGGTGTTTCACGTGAAACATCCTCCCCCACCGATTCGGTTCGGGGACCGGGGACCGGATCGGTCATCGGTCCCGCGATGTTGGCGTCGGACCGCAAAGATTCACTCTCCTCGGCTTCAGGCTCGCGATGAGCAGAGCCTGCCATGCTTTCGGGGTCGTGAACCAGCGAGGCCGGTGGTTCTGTGGGTGAATCCACCTCTGTGGACAACTCCGTAACCCTCGCGAGTGGCTTCACGCGGGGTCTACGGTCCCGGGGCGTGACAGCCACGCGACCGCGGCTGATGATCCCCTGCAGCAGTGAGCGATGTTTCACGTGAAACACCATGCCCCTGCTGCCCGGTCGGGACCGCTCGACACTCCGAAATGGTACGTATGCGGCGTTCAGCGTCGCCGGCGGGTCTTGCTCGTACGGGCGGCCTTGGCCCGCTTGGCCGCGAAGCGGACACCGCCCGGGCTCTCACCGACCTCCACCCGGACGACCGTGGTCTGCGGATCGACGATCCCCTCGCCGACCTGCAGCACCGTGGTCTCGACCACACCGAGCCGGGAGAGCGCGGCGCGGGCACCGTTGATCTCCTCCTCGGCGGTGTCGCCCTTGAGCGCCAGCATCTCGCCGTAGGGGCGCAGCAGGGGAACGCCCCAGCCGGCCAACCGGTCCAGCGGCGCCACCGCGCGGGCGGTCACCACATGCACGGGCGTGATCTTGCCGAGCATCTCCTCGGCGCGCCCGCGGACCACGGTCACATGGTCGAGGCCGAGCAGCTCGACGACCTCCTGGAGGAAGTTCGTCCGGCGAAGCAGCGGCTCCAGGAGCGTGATCTTCAGATCACGCCGGACCAGAGCCAGGGGGATGCCGGGAAGACCGGCGCCCGAGCCGACGTCGCAGACGGTGACGCCCTCAGGGACGGCCTCCGAGAGGACGGCACAGTTCAGCAGATGGCGTTCCCACAGCCGCGGGACTTCACGCGGGCCGATCAGGCCGCGCTTCACACCTGCGTCCGCGAGGAGCTCGGCGTACCGCACGGCCTCCGGGAAGTACTCACCGAAGACTGTCCGCGCCTGCTCCGGCGCCTCGGGGAGCTCCGCTGCCTCCGTCACGGGAACCGTCCTTCCGTACCGCGCGCCGCGTGGGCGAGCGCACTGTGGTGGCTGACTATCAGGCTGACAAAGATCGGCCCCGCCTGCGAACAGACGGGGCCGACACTACGTGAGGGTTCAGGCCGGGAGCACGACGACGAAGCGCTGCGGCTCCTCGCCCTCGGACTCGCTCCGCAGACCGGCGGCGGCGATCGCGTCGTGGACGACCTTGCGCTCGAACGGCGTCATCGGGTCCAGCTTCACCGGCTGGCCCGAGGACTTCACCTCGTCCGCGGCCTTGGCGCCGAGCGCGGCGAGCTCGGAACGCTTCTGGGCCCGGAAGCCGGCGATGTCGAGCATCAGTCGGCTGCGGTCACCGGTCTCCCGGTGCACGGCCAGGCGGGTCAGCTCCTGGAGAGCCTCCAGAACCTCACCGTCGCGGCCCACGAGCTTCTGCAGTTCGCGGCTGCTGGAGTCGCTGATGATCGAGACCGCTGCTCGGTCCGCCTCGACGTCCATGTCGATGTCGCCGTCAAGGTCGGCGATGTCGAGCAGGCCCTCGAGGTAGTCGGCCGCGATCTCACCCTCCTGCTCCAGGCGGGTCAGGGTGTCGCCACCCTCGGCGGCGGCGGAGGTGGTGCCTTCCGTCACGGATGGACTCCTTCTTGCTTCGGGGAGGCTTACTTCTTGGAGGACGGGTGCTTGGGCCGCTGCTGGCCCTTGCGCTGGCCGGACTTGCCCTGACGGGAGCCTCCGGAGTTGGCACGGCTCGGACGGGCGGGCTTGTCGCCCTGCGCCTCGTCCTTCGCCTCATCCTTGGCTTCGACCTGCGCGTCGGTCTTGGCCGGACCCTGAGGCTTCTTCTCGAGCGAGGTGGTCGCCTCTTCGGCGGCCGGCTCGGTGACGTCCTCGGTGTCCTTGGCCCCGCCCGGCTGGGCCGCGGCGGCCTGGCGCTGGGCCTTGGTCTGGCGCTTGGGCTGCTGGCGCCGGGCTGCGGCACCGCCCTCGGCCTCGGCCGCGATCGTGTCGCTCTTGATCACGGTGCCGTCGGCCTGAGCCGCGAAGCCGGCCTTGGCCAGGCCGGCGAAGAAGCGGCGCTCGTTGTCGTTGCGGTCGGCACCCTTGGCGACGATCACCTTGACGATGTTCTTGCGCCGGCGGCCGCGGACCTCGCCGTGCTGCGTGACGTTCTTCAGGAGCCGCTGGAGGTAGGAGTCCTGCGCCTTGCTGCCCGGGGTGGGGTTCTGGTTGATCACGTACATCTGCTGGCCCATGGTCCACACGTTGGTGGTCAGCCAGTAGATGAGGACACCGACGGGGAAGTTGATGCCCATGCCCGCGAAGATCAGCGGGAAGATGTACATGAGCATCTTCTGCTGCTGCATGTACGGGGTCTTCACCGAGAGGTCGACGTTCTTCATCATCAGCTGGCGCTGGGTGAAGAACTGCGAGGCCGACATCATGACGATCATGACCGCGGTGACGATGCGGACCGAGGTCAGCGAGGCGTCGAGAGCGGCGACCTCGGCGGCGGTGTCCGTGAACTTGGACGCCAGCGGAGCGCCGAAGATGTGGGCCTGACGGGCGCTGGCGAGCAGCGGGCCGTCGATGACGCCGATCTCCTTGCCCGAGGCGATCGCCGAGAGCACGTGGTACAGGGCGAAGAAGAACGGCGACTGCGCAAGGATGGGAAGGCACGAGGAGAGCGGGTTGGTGCCCGTCTCCTTGTACAGCTTCATCATCTCTTCGGACTGACGCTGCTTGTCGCTCTTGTAGCGCTCCTGGATCGCCTTCATCTTCGGCTGGAGCGCCTGCATGTTCCGCGTCGACTTGATCTGCTTGACGAACAGCGGGATCAGACAGATGCGGATGAGCACCACGAGGGACACGATGGACAGGCCCCAGGCCCAGCCCGTGTCAGGGCCGAAGATCGCCCCGTACACCTTGTGGAACTGGACGATGACCCAGGAAACGGGCCAGGTGATGAAGCTGAACAGACTGGCAATCGTGTCCACTAATCAGGCTCCTTGAGCATTGGGCGAGGTCTCGGCGGCCGGGCTCGTCTCGGCGGGGGACCCGCCCTTGTCGCCGCGCAGCGCGTTCCGCAGCATCTCGTGCCAACGGGGGCGCTTGCGCGCGGGGACATGGTCCACGCCGCCGGGCGACCACGGGTTGCACCGCAGGATGCGCCAGGCGGTCAGGGCTGTGCCCTTGATCGCGCCATGCCGGTCGATGGCCGTGAATCCGTAGTGGGAACACGACGGGTAGTACCGGCAGACGGGCCCGAGAAGCGGGCTGATCGTCCACTGGTACAGCTTGATGAGAGCCAGCAGCGGGTACTTCATCGCGCGCCCCCTCCCAGCAGCCGCTGGAGAGCGGCGTCCAGGTCTCGGGCCAGCTGTGCGTGGTCGGCGTCGCCGGCTCCGGGCAACGCCCGTACGACCACCAGGCTACCGGGGGGAAGCTCGGCGAGTCGGTCGCGGACGAGGTGACGGAGGCGACGCTTCACCTGGTTGCGGACCACCGCAACACCCACGGCCTTGCTCACGACGAAACCCGCACGCGTCGGGGGAGCACTCTCCCCAGGTGCGTGCGGGTTCGTTGCACCGCTGCGTAGGTGGACGACGAGGAGCGGGCGACCGGCCCGGCGCCCTCGGCGTACCGCGGTTGCGAAGTCCTCGCGCCGCCTCAGCCGATTCTCGGTAGGCAGCACGTCATGACCTGTTTAAGCGGATCAGGCGGACAGCTCAGTGCGACCCTTGGAACGGCGGTTCGCAAGGATGGCTCGACCGGCACGCGTACGCATCCGCAGGCGGAAGCCGTGGGTCTTGGCGCGACGACGGTTGTTCGGCTGGAAGGTGCGCTTGCTCACTCGGGGGCTCCAGAAATGATTCGTAGATGGCGGGACATCGCCTGGCTGTCACCGTGCGCCCACGAGTAGCTCGCAATACGCCCGAGTGCACCGCTACACGTTCACAACCGTGATCTTTGCCCATCGGAGGCAGGCGGCAGCAGCCATCGACAACTCGACCTGGTCACGGTACGCGCGGCTGCGCCATCCGGTCAAACCGACCTGTCGCCACCTCCCATTGTGCACAGGCTGTGGACAACAACTTGAACCACGTCAGGCGCCACGACTACCGTGGATGGTCTCCACAATCTTTTCCGTTCTGTCCTCACCTGTCCTCACGGACCCGTCCTCACGGACTTCGACCCACTACTGTCCCCGAGAACCACACCATCGTGGGGACCTGCGAGAAAGCGTGCCCTGTGGCTGACGTACCTGCCGATCTTGCCGCAGTGTGGCCACGGGTCCTCGAGCATCTCCTCGCCGAGGGCCAGCAGGGCATCGAGTCCAAGGACAAGCAGTGGATCGAGCGCTGCCAGCCGCTCGCCCTGGTCGCGGACACGGCTCTGCTCGCGGTGCCGAACGAGTGGGGCAAGCGCGTCCTCGAGGGCCGGCTGGCCCCGCTGATCAGCGAGACCCTCAGCCGCGAGTGCGGCCGGCCGATCCGGATCGCGATCACCGTCGACGACTCGGTCGGCGAGCCGACCCCGCCGGCTCCCCCGGCACCGCAGCAGCCGCGCTACGACGAGCGCGCGCAGCCGGAGCCGTACGAGAAGTACGACGGCTACGGTCACCGGCCGATGCCCGACGACGGCCTGCCCACGGCGCGCCCCGCCTATCCGGACTACGGGCAGCAGCGCCCCGACCCCGGCGCCTGGCCGCGCACGCAGGAGGACCTCTCCTGGCAGCAGCCGCGGCTCGGCGGCTACCAGGAGCGTGCCCCGTACACGGGCCCGGACCAGTCCCGGCAGAGCCGCTACGACGAGCCCGTCCGCGGTTACGGGCAGCAGCGGCCCGAGCGCGCCGAGCTGCCCGACCCGCAGGGTCACGGCGCCCGCCCCGGCCCCCGGCCGGGCGGTGGCCCGGTCCCCGGGCCGCCCGGCGGTCACGGCTCGTCGTCCGGGCAGGGCGGCGGGGCCGGCGCTCCGGGCGAGCAGCACGCACGGCTCAACCCCAAGTACCTGTTCGACACCTTCGTCATCGGTTCCTCGAACCGCTTCGCGCACGCGGCCGCCGTCGCGGTGGCCGAGGCGCCGGCCAAGGCGTACAACCCGCTCTTCATCTACGGGGAGTCGGGACTCGGCAAGACCCACCTGCTGCACGCGATCGGGCACTACGCGCGGAGCCTCTACCCGGGCACGCGCGTGCGGTACGTGAGCTCCGAGGAGTTCACCAACGAGTTCATCAACTCGATCCGTGACGGCAAGGGCGACGCGTTCCGCAAGCGCTACCGCGATGTGGACATCCTGCTCGTCGACGACATCCAGTTCCTCGCGAGCAAGGAGTCGACGCAGGAGGAGTTCTTCCACACCTTCAACACCCTGCACAACGCGAACAAGCAGATCGTGCTCTCCTCGGACCGGCCGCCCAAGCAGCTGGTGACCCTGGAGGACCGGCTCCGCAACCGCTTCGAGTGGGGCCTCACCACCGATGTGCAGCCGCCCGAGCTGGAGACGCGCATCGCGATCCTCCGCAAGAAGGCGGTGCAGGAGCAGCTCAACGCCCCGCCGGAGGTGCTGGAGTTCATCGCCTCGCGGATCTCGCGGAACATCCGCGAGCTGGAGGGCGCGCTGATCCGGGTGACGGCCTTCGCGAGCCTCAACCGGCAGCCGGTGGACCTGGGACTCACCGAGATCGTCCTCAAGGACCTGATCCCCGGCGGCGAGGACAGCTCTCCGGAGATCACCGCGCCCGCGATCATGGCGGCCACGGCCGACTACTTCGGTCTGACGGTGGAGGACCTCTGCGGGTCCTCGCGCAGCCGCGTCCTGGTGACGGCCCGGCAGATCGCCATGTACCTGTGCCGCGAGCTCACGGACCTGTCGCTGCCGAAGATCGGCGCGCAGTTCGGCGGCCGCGACCATACGACGGTGATGCACGCGGACCGGAAGATCCGCGCTCTGATGGCGGAGCGCCGCTCCATCTACAACCAGGTCACCGAGCTCACCAACCGCATCAAGAACGGCTGACAGAGGGCCGGCACGGCCGGCGCGGCTCCACCGCGTCCACCGCGTCCACCGCCTTCGAAGGGCGCCCCCGGGACACCTCCCGGGGGCGCCCTTCGGCGTTCCCGAGGGCCCGCGAACGGGGCCCACAGGAGGGCCGCCGGGAGAGCCCGCAACGGGCCTCCGAAGGACCGGCGATGGGCCGCGGATGGGCCACGAGCGGGCCGCGAACGGGGGGCGGATGGGACGCGAACGGGGTGCGGACGGGGTGCGGACGGACCGGCCACAGGCTGGGGACGGGCCGGCGACGCGCGCCCGCTGTTCGATTACTCCGTTCCGGTGGCAGGTTCTCCACAGATTGGGGCATGATCTCCCGTCCACAGGGTGGGGACTGTCGAGTTATCCGGATCGTGTCCACAGGCCGACCTGTTGACAGATCATCACCCCAGGTCAGGCCCCTGTGGATTTGTTAGCAAACGATCTCCACAGCCTGTGGATGAATCTTTCGTCCACAGGGGGCCCGGAATGTTGTCCACCGGCTGCCCACAGGCAGGGGTCCGTTGCCCACAGCTTCTCCACACCTCTGTCCACTGTTCGGCAACGAAACAGCCCTCCTCACCACGTCGAGTGAAAGCGGTCACACCAAGGGAGGCGTTTGGGCTGTGGGGAACGTGGGGAAAGCTGGGGACAGCGCTGGGGAGAACTCCCCATGGCCTGTGTATGGGGTGTGCAGAACTTTCCTGTGTCCACAGATAGCCCTGGTTTTCCACGGGTGTCACCCACAGGGTCGGTGGACAAAAAACTGGGCCTGACCTGGGAAAACGACGTTATCCACCGTTTCCACAGGCCCTACTACTACTCCCACTTAGAGTTAGCTAGGAATCCGCTTCGAAGTGGGGCCTGTGCACAACTCGGCGCCGGAGCTCCGACGCGCTCTTGTCGCGACTTGACCCCGAGCAGCACCGAGTGTCGGCGGCGTACGTCAGACTGGTTCCCGCAGTCGACGAAGAGCCAGCAACAAGCAGGAGGCGGTTCCGGTGAAGATCCGGGTGGAGCGCGACGTACTTGCCGAGGCGGTGGCCTGGGTGGCCCGCAGCCTCCCGGCCCGTCCGCCGGCTCCGGTGCTCGCGGGCCTTCTGCTGAAGGCCGAGGACGGCGCGCTGAGCTTCTCGAGCTTCGACTACGAGGTCTCGGCCCGTGTCTCCGTCGAGGCGGAGGTCGAGGAGGACGGCACCGTCCTCGTCTCCGGCCGGCTGCTCGCCGACATCTGCCGCGCCCTCCCCAACCGTCCGGTGGAGATCTCCACAGACGGTGTACGGGCGACCGTGGTCTGCGGCTCCTCCCGCTTCACCCTCCACACCCTGCCTGTGGAGGAGTACCCGGCGCTGCCGGAGATGCCCACCGCGACCGGCACCGTCCCCGGTGAGGTCTTCGCCTCCGCCGCCGCCCAGGTGGCCATCGCCGCCGGCCGTGACGACACGCTGCCCGTCCTCACCGGTGTGCGCATCGAGATCGAGGGCGACACGGTCACCCTGGCCTCCACCGACCGCTACCGCTTCGCGGTCCGCGAGTTCCTGTGGAAGCCGGAGTCCCCCGACGCCTCCGCGGTCGCCCTGGTGCCCGCGAAGACCCTCCTGGACACCGCGAAGGCGCTCACCAGCGGCGACACGGTCACCCTGGCGCTCTCCGGCTCCGGCAAGGGCGAGGGCCTGATCGGCTTCGAGGGCGCCGGCCGCCGCACCACCACCCGGCTGCTCGAGGGCGACCTGCCGAAGTACCGGACGCTCTTCCCGACCGAGTTCAACTCCGTCGCGGTGATCGAGACCGCCCCCTTCGTCGAGGCCGTCAAGCGTGTGGCCCTGGTGGCCGAGCGCAACACCCCGGTCCGGCTGAGCTTCGAGCAGGGCGTGCTGATCCTGGAGGCCGGTTCCAGCGACGACGCACAGGCTGTGGAGCGTGTGGACGCGCAGCTGGAGGGCGACGACATCTCGATCGCCTTCAACCCGACCTTCCTGCTCGACGGCCTGAGCGCCATCGACTCCCCGGTCGCGCAGCTCTCCTTCACGACCTCCACCAAGCCGGCCCTCCTGAGCGGCAGGCCCGCCCTGGACGCCGAGGCGGACGAGGCGTACAAGTACCTGATCATGCCGGTGCGACTGTCCGGTTGATGCCGGCCGGGGTCCGGCCGGCGCCCCTTCGGGGAGGCGCGGCCGGGGCATCGCCTGAGCGGCTGACCCCACAGGTGTGCACCCGGGTCCGGGCGTAGGCTCGGACCCGGGTAAACCGCACACGACGCTTAAGGAATCTCTGATGGAGCTCGGTCTCGTCGGTCTCGGCAAGATGGGCGGCAACATGCGCGAGCGCATCCGCCGCGCAGGCCACACCGTCATCGGATACGACCGCAACCCGGACCTCGCCGATGTCCACAGCCTCGAAGAGCTTGTGGGCAAGCTCAAGGGTCCGCGCGTCGTGTGGGTGATGGTCCCGGCCGGTGCCGCGACCCAGTCCACCATCGACGAGCTGGCCGACCTGCTCTCCCCCGGCGACATCGTCGTGGACGGCGGGAACTCGCGCTGGACGGACGACGAGAAGCACGCCGAGGAGCTCGCCGCCAAGGGCATCGGGTTCGTCGACTGCGGCGTCTCCGGCGGCGTCTGGGGCCTGGAGAACGGCTACGCGCTGATGTACGGCGGCTCCGCCGAGGACGTGGCCAGGGTCCAGCCGATCTTCGACGCGCTCAAGCCCGAGGGCGAGTTCGGCTCGGTCCACGCCGGCAAGGTCGGCGCCGGCCACTTCGCGAAGATGGTCCACAACGGCATCGAGTACGCGATGATGCAGGCATACGCCGAGGGCTGGGAGCTCCTGGAGAAGGTCGACTCCGTCACCGACGTGCGCGAGGTCTTCCGCTCCTGGCAGGAGGGCACGGTCATCCGTTCCTGGCTGCTGGACCTCGCGGTGAACGCGCTGGACGAGGACGAGCACCTGGACAAGCTGCGCGGTTACGCGTCGGACTCCGGCGAGGGCCGGTGGACGGTCGAGGCCGCCATCGACAACGCCGTGCCGCTGCCGGCGATCACCGCCTCGCTGTTCGCGCGGTTCGCCTCCCGCCAGGACGACTCCCCGCAGATGAAGATGATCGCCGCGCTGCGCAACCAGTTCGGTGGCCACGCGGTCGAGACGAAGAAGTAATCCACAGGCTGTGCACCCCGCGGTGCACAGCCGCCGGGGGAAGAAGGTCGGCGCCCAACCATGCACGTCACGCATCTCTCGCTGGCCGACTTCCGCTCCTACGCCCGGGTCGAGGTCCCGCTCGACCCGGGCGTCACCGCTTTCGTGGGCGCCAACGGCCAGGGCAAGACCAACCTGGTCGAGGCCGTCGGCTATCTCGCCACCCTCGGCAGCCACCGCGTCGCCTCCGACGCCCCGCTCGTCAGGATGGGAGCCGAACGCGCGGTCATCCGCGCCGCCGTCACCCAGGGCGAGCGCTCCCAGCTGATCGAACTCGAGCTCAACCCGGGCCGGGCCAACCGCGCCCGCATCAACAGGTCCTCGCAGGTCAGACCGCGTGACGTGCTGGGCATCGTACGGACCGTGCTGTTCGCGCCCGAGGACCTCGCCCTGGTGAAGGGCGACCCCGGCGAGCGCCGGCGCTTCCTCGACGAGCTGATCACGGCCCGCACGCCGCGCATGGCGGGCGTGCGCTCCGACTACGAGCGCGTGCTCAAGCAGCGCAACACGCTCCTCAAGTCGGCGGCGATGGCCCGCCGGCACGGCGGCCGAGGCATGGACCTGTCCACCCTCGACGTCTGGGACCAGCACCTGGCCGCGGCCGGCGCCGAGGTGCTCGCCCAGCGGCTGGATCTCATCCACACCCTCCAGCCGCTCGCCGACAAGGCGTACGAGCAGCTCGCACCCGGCGGCGGACCGATTCTGCTGGAGTACCGCCCCTCCGCACCGGGCACCGGGCACACCCGCGAGGAGCTGTACGAGCAGCTGCTCGCCGCCCTCGCCGAGGTCCGCAAGCAGGAGATCGAGCGGGGCGTCACGCTCGTCGGACCCCACCGGGACGACCTGCTGCTCAAGCTCGGCGACCTCCCGGCGAAGGGGTACGCGAGCCACGGCGAGTCCTGGTCGTACGCGCTCGCGCTGCGGCTGGCCTCGTACGACCTGCTGCGCTCCGAGGGCAACGAGCCGGTCCTCGTCCTCGACGACGTCTTCGCCGAACTGGACGCGCGGCGGCGCGAGCGGCTCGCGGAACTGGTCGCCGGCGGCGAGCAGGTCCTCGTGACGGCCGCGGTCGACGACGACGTACCGGGCGTCCTCGCGGGCACGCGGTACCAGGTGGCCGACGGGGCGGTGGAACGGGTATGAGCGAGCAGCCGTCCCTCGGGGCCGGGACCCCGGACCCGGCCCGCGCCGCGGAGGCCCCCAAGGTTCCCGAGCACTCCGGTGTCGACCTCGCCCGGGTCGCGCTGCGCGCCGCCAAGGAACAGGCGAAGGCCCGGGGCGCGGCCGCACAGCAGAAGAAGCAGGCCCGGCGCGGAGGCGGACTGCGCTCCGGCGCGCGGGCCGACGGGCGCGACCCGATGGCGCTCGGCGCGGCGATCAACCGGCTGATCACCGAGCGCGGCTGGGAGACGCCGGCGGCGGTCGGCGGGGTCATGGGCCGCTGGCCGCAGATCGTCGGCGAGGACCTGGCGAAGCACTGCGTACCGCTGAAGTTCGACGACGAACCGGACGCGCGGGTGCTGACGGTGCAGTGCGACTCGACGGCGTGGGCGACGCAGCTGCGGCTGCTGGCGCCGCGGCTGGTCGCCCGGCTCAACGAGGACCTCGGGCACGGGACCGTGCGGGTCATCAAGGTGCTGGGGCCGGGGGCGCCGCGGCGGGGGTACGGGCCGCTGCGGGCGCCGGGGTCGGTGGGGCCCGGAGACACGTACGGCTAGAGCGCCGGGCGGCCGGGAGCGGGGTGCGCTGTCGTGCGCGGCTCCCCTGGTGGCCGGTCCCTTGAAGCGGGTCCCCTGAAGCGGGTCCCTGTGGTGCGGGTCCGGAGGAAGGGCGCCGCGCTGGTGGTGTTGTGCCCACCCGTTCCGCCCTGCGGAACGTATGCCCACAACGCGACGGCGGTCGTGCCCGCGACGCGGTAGCGGGCGTGTCCGGGGCGTGGTGGTGATCGTGCCTGCGACGGGGTGGGGCCGGGTGCCCACGCCGCGCTACGGGTCGAAGCGCTGGGTGGCCGTCAGAGGGCCCTGGAGCCCCTGTCTGGATATGGGGAGTCGTCTCGGTATCGCTCAGGGCGGCACATGCGGACTCAGGCACCGGCAAACCCCCATGAGTGTCCGCGCTACCGGTAGACTGGAAGACAATCCCGCCACCCTGCGGAACAAGTCGAACGACGCAGCCGCTCCCGTATGCCCGGAGAACGGCCTGTGCTGTGCCAGAAAGGGCGCTTCGTGGCCGATTCCGGCGACCCCAACGAGAACAACCAGTACACCGCCAGCAACATCCAGGTCCTCGAGGGCCTGGATGCCGTGCGCAAGCGCCCTGGCATGTACATCGGCTCGACCGGTGAGCGCGGTCTGCACCACATGGTGCAGGAGGTCGTCGACAACTCTGTCGACGAGGCCCTGGCCGGCCACGCGGACACCATCGACGTGACGATCCTGCCCGACGGCGCCGTACGCGTCGTCGACAACGGCCGTGGCATCCCGGTGGGCATCGTGGCCTCCGAGGGCAAGCCGGCCGTCGAGGTCGTGCTGACCGTGCTGCACGCGGGCGGCAAGTTCGGCGGCGGCGGCTACGCCGTCTCCGGCGGTCTGCACGGTGTCGGTGTGTCGGTCGTGAACGCCCTGTCCACCAAGATCTCCGTCGAGATCAGGACGGACGGCCACCGCTGGACCCAGGACTACAAGATGGGCGCCCCGACGGCGCCGCTCGCCCAGCACGAGGCGACCGACGAGACCGGCACGTCGGTGACCTTCTGGGCCGACCCAGACATCTTCGAGACGACCGAGTACTCCTTCGAGACGCTCTCGCGGCGCTTCCAGGAGATGGCCTTCCTCAACAAGGGCCTCACGATCACGCTCACCGACGAGCGCGAGTCCGCGAAGGCGACCGTCGGCGCCGACGACCCGGACGCCGAGGCGTCCGCCGAGCCGACCGCGCGCACGGTCAGGTACCACTACGAGGGCGGCATCGTCGACTTCGTGAAGTACCTCAACTCGCGCAAGGGCGAGCTGGTCCACGCCACCGTGATCGACCTCAACGCCGAGGACAAGGACAAGAGCCTGTCCCTCGAGGTCGCGATGCAGTGGAACAGCGGCTACAGCGAGGGCGTGTACTCCTTCGCCAACATCATCCACACCCACGAGGGCGGCACGCACGAGGAGGGCTTCCGTGCGGCGCTGACCTCGCTGATCAACAAGTACGCGCGCGACAAGAAGCTGCTCCGCGAGAAGGACGACAACCTCACGGGCGACGACATCCGCGAGGGTCTGACCGCGATCATCTCGGTCAAGCTGAGCGAGCCGCAGTTCGAGGGCCAGACCAAGACCAAGCTGGGCAACACGGAGGTCAAGACCTTCGTCCAGCGGGCGGTCTACGAGCACCTCAACGACTGGCTCGACCGCAACCCGATCGAGGCCGCGGACATCATCCGCAAGTCGATCCAGGCGGCCACCGCGCGCGTGGCCGCGCGCAAGGCGCGTGACCTGACCCGTCGCAAGGGCCTGCTGGAGTCGGCGTCGCTGCCGGGCAAGCTGTCCGACTGCCAGTCGAACGACCCGGCCAAGTGCGAGATCTTCATCGTCGAGGGTGACTCCGCCGGCGGCTCGGCCAAGTCCGGCCGCAACCCGATGTACCAGGCCATCCTGCCGATCCGCGGCAAGATCCTGAACGTCGAGAAGGCCCGGATCGACAAGATCCTGCAGAACACCGAGGTCCAGGCGCTCATCTCGGCCTTCGGCACCGGTGTGCACGAGGACTTCGACATCGAGAAGCTCCGCTATCACAAGATCATCCTGATGGCGGACGCCGACGTCGACGGCCAGCACATCAACACCCTGCTGCTGACCTTCCTCTTCCGCTTCATGCGGCCGCTGGTCGAGGCCGGTCACGTCTACCTCTCGCGCCCGCCGCTCTACAAGATCAAGTGGGGCCGGGACGACTTCGAGTACGCGTACTCGGACCGCGAGCGGGACGCGCTCGTCGAGCTGGGCAAGCAGAGCGGCAAGCGGATCAGGGAAGACTCGATCCAGCGCTTCAAGGGTCTCGGCGAGATGAACGCCGAGGAGCTGCGCGTCACCACCATGGACGTCGAGCACCGCGTACTCGGCCAGGTCACCCTGGACGACGCCGCGCAGGCCGACGACCTGTTCTCGGTGCTGATGGGCGAGGACGTCGAGGCGCGGCGCTCGTTCATCCAGCGCAACGCCAAGGACGTTCGCTTCCTCGACATCTGAGTCGGTCTCAGCTGACCGTACGAAAGGACTGACGACCAGCAATGGCCGACGAAACCACCCCGACCGGGACCACCGAAGAAGAGCCCGTGCTGCGGATCGAGCCCGTCGGGCTCGAGACCGAGATGCAGCGTTCGTACCTCGACTACGCGATGTCCGTCATCGTGTCCCGCGCGCTGCCCGACGTACGGGACGGCCTCAAGCCCGTCCACCGTCGCGTGCTGTACGCGATGTACGACGGCGGCTACCGGCCCGAGAAGGGCTTCTACAAGTGCGCCCGCGTCGTCGGCGACGTCATGGGCACGTACCACCCGCACGGCGACTCCTCGATCTACGACGCGCTCGTCCGCCTCGCCCAGCCCTGGTCGATGCGCATGCCGCTCGTCGACTCCAACGGCAACTTCGGCTCCCCGGGCAACGACCCGGCCGCCGCCATGCGTTACACCGAGTGCAAGCTCATGACGCTGTCGATGGAGATGCTCCGGGACATCGACGAGGAGACCGTCGACTTCCAGGACAACTACGACGGCCGCAACCAGGAGCCGACGGTCCTGCCGGCCCGCTTCCCGAACCTGCTGATCAACGGCAGCGCCGGTATCGCGGTCGGCATGGCGACCAACATCCCGCCGCACAACCTCCGCGAGGTCGCGGCCGGTGCGCAGTGGGCGCTGGAGCACCCCGACGCCAGCCACGAGGAGCTCCTCGACGCGCTGATCGAGCGGATCAAGGGCCCGGACTTCCCGACCGGCGCGCTCGTCGTCGGCCGCAAGGGCATCGAGGAGGCGTACCGCACCGGCCGTGGCTCGATCACGATGCGCGCGGTCGTCGAGGTCGAGGAGATCCACAACCGCCAGTGCCTGGTGGTCACGGAACTTCCGTACCAGACCAACCCCGACAACCTCGCGCAGAAGATCGCCGACCTGGTGAAGGACGGCAAGGTCGGCGGCATCGCCGACGTCCGCGACGAGACCTCGTCCCGTACCGGCCAGCGCCTCGTCATCGTGCTCAAGCGCGACGCCGTCGCCAAGGTCGTCCTGAACAACCTGTACAAGCACACCGACCTGCAGACGAACTTCGGCGCGAACATGCTGGCGCTCGTCGACGGCGTGCCGCGCACCCTCTCGCTCGACGCGTTCATCCGCCACTGGGTGACGCACCAGATCGAGGTCATCGTCCGCCGGACGAAGTTCCGGCTGCGCAAGGCCGAGGAGCGCGCCCACATCCTGCGCGGCCTCCTCAAGGCGCTCGACGCCATCGACGAGGTCATCGCCCTCATCCGGCGCAGCGACACGGTCGAGGTCGCCCGCGGCGGCCTGATGGACCTGCTCCAGATCGACGAGATCCAGGCCAACGCGATCCTGGAGATGCAGCTCCGCCGGCTCGCCGCCCTGGAGCGCCAGAAGATCGTCGCCGAGCACGACGAGCTCCAGGCGAAGATCAACGAGTACAACGCCATCCTGGCCTCCCCGGAGCGCCAGCGGTCGATCGTCAGCGAGGAACTCGCCGCTCTCGTCGAGCGGTTCGGCGACGACCGCCGGTCCAAGCTGGTGCCCTTCGACGGTGACATGTCCATCGAGGACCTGATCGCCGAGGAGGACATCGTCGTCACGATCTCGCGCGGCGGGTACGTGAAGCGGACGAAGACCGAGGACTACCGCTCGCAGAAGCGCGGCGGCAAGGGCGTGCGGGGCACGAAGCTGAAGCAGGACGACATCGTCGACCACTTCTTCGTCTCCACCACCCACCACTGGCTGCTCTTCTTCACCAACAAGGGCCGGGTCTACCGGGCCAAGGCGTACGAGCTGCCGGACGCCGGCCGGGACGCGCGCGGCCAGCACGTGGCCAACCTGCTCGCCTTCCAGCCGGACGAGCAGATCGCCCAGATCCTGGCGATCCGCGACTACGACGCCGCGCCGTACCTGGTGCTCGCCACCAAGGCCGGTCTGGTGAAGAAGACCGCGCTGAAGGACTACGACTCGCCCCGCTCCGGCGGCGTCATCGCCATCAACCTGCGCGAGCGGGAGGACGGCAGCGACGACGAGCTGATCGGCGCCGAGCTGGTCTCGGCCGAGGACGATCTGCTGCTGGTCAGCAGGAAGGCGCAGTCCATCCGCTTCACCGCCACGGACGACGCGCTGCGTCCGATGGGACGCGCCACCTCGGGTGTCAAGGGGATGAGTTTCCGCGAGGACGACGAGCTGCTCTCGATGAATGTCGTCCGGCCCGGTACTTTCGTCTTCACCGCGACCGACGGCGGGTACGCGAAGCGCACCCCCGTCGACGAGTACCGCGTCCAGGGCCGTGGCGGCCTCGGTATCAAGGCCGCCAAGATCGTGGAGGACCGCGGCTCGCTCGTGGGCGCGCTGGTGGTCGAGGAGACGGATGAGATCCTCGCCATCACGCTGTCCGGCGGTGTGATTCGTACGCGAGTCAACGAAGTCAGGGAGACCGGCCGTGACACCATGGGCGTCCAGCTGATCAACCTGGGCAAGCGCGATGCCGTCGTCGGCATCGCACGGAACGCCGAGGCCGGCGGTGACGACGAATTCGTCGACACCGCCGACGATGCCGAGGGCGCCGCAGAGGCGACCGAGGCCGCGGCGGTCGAGGCCGAAGTGGCCGAGACCGAGGCAGTCGAGGGCACCGAGCCCTCGGCCGGGGAGCACGAGGAGTAAGAGCGTGAGTGGAGCCACGGGCGCCGGATCGGCGGCTGCCGGAGCTTCTGCTGGTGCTGGAGCGAACGGCGCCCGTGGCCCCGCCACGGACTCCCAGGGGGTTGCGGTGACGGACACTCGGGGGCAGCAGCCCTCGTCGTACGAGACGTACAACGGGCCGCTGCCCGGCGAACGCGCGGGAGCGCAGCAGCCGGCCGGCCCCTATCACCCGCCGCAGGCGTACGGCGCTCCGGCGCCGGGCGGCACGGCGGGCGGTCAGACCGGTGCCGTGCGCCGGCCGCGGACGGGGGCACGCACCACGCCCCGGACGCGCAAGGCGCGGCTGCGGGTGGCGAAGGCCGATCCGTGGTCGGTGATGAAGGTGAGCTTCCTGCTCTCCATCGCACTGGGCGTCTGCACGGTCGTGGCCGCGTCGGTGCTGTGGATGGTCATGGACGCCATGGGCGTCTTCTCGACGGTCGGCGGCACGATCAGCGAGGCCACGGGCTCCAACGAGTCCAACGGCTTCGACCTGCAGTCGTTCCTGTCGCTGCCGCGGGTGCTGATGTTCACCTCGGTGATCGCGGTGATCGACGTGGTCCTGATGACCGCCCTGGCGACGCTGGGCGCGTTCATCTACAACCTGTCGGCCGGGTTCGTGGGCGGCGTCGAGCTGACGCTGGCCGAGGACGAGTAGGCGGCGGGGGGCCGTCCCGGGATACGGATTTTGGGACTGGCCCCCACGTGCGCTAATCTTCAGGAGTCAGCGCGCGGGACACACACCGCAAAGCGCGGCGGGGCTATAGCTCAGTTGGTTAGAGCGCATCCCTGATAAGGATGAGGCCACAGGTTCAAATCCTGTTAGCCCCACAGAACGATCGACCCGGACGGTTCCTCCGTCCGGGTCGATTTGTTTGTCCGGGCGCATAGGGGGCTTGCCGGAGGTTTGAAGTTCGCACAGGTCACCGATCGGTATCGGTCGATGTGTAGAGTGGGCGTCAGAAGTCTCCTACGTCAACGAAAGACGAGGTCGCGCGGTGAAGAAGCTTCTCCTGGTCGCACTGGCCGCCATCGGCGGGCTCCTCGTGTACCGCCAGATCCAGGCGGATCGCGCCGAGCAGGATCTGTGGACGGAGGCGACCGACTCCGTGCCCGCAGGTTCGGGTGTGTGAGACGAAGACCGTCTGTGGGTGAAGCCCCGGCCGCGCGTGAGCGGGCCGGGGCTTTGCTTTGCCTGAGCAAACTGATCACTTGCTTACGTGAAGAGGAGGAGCTCGCGTGAAGACGCAGGCCGGCATCGGCCGGAGGGCGGGGGCCCTGATCACGGCGGCGGCCGCGGTGGGCGCCGTGGCCGCACTGCCCGGCCAGGCGCGGGCGGCCGACGGGGCCGCGCTCCCGCCCTACACCTTCGACAGCACCGCCCAGCGGGTCCAGGGAGCCGTGTCGAGCTCGGACGCGGCCCGCCTGACGACCGGGCAGACCTATCGCGGCACCCTCAAGAAGGACGGCAAGGTCTACTACCGGGTCGACCTCGACGACCGGCGGAACGCGTACGTCTCCGTCGTCGCCGTCCCGAAGCCCGGCGGCAAGGTCGAGTACGGCGACGGCCTCAAGGTGAGCATGCAGGACGGCAACGGCACCGAGTGCGGCTACCAGCAGGTGACCTTCTCGTCGGCCGCCTACCCGCGCCCCCTCGCCGCGTACGCCCGCCGGATCGTCGACGCGGACAGCTCGACCTGCCAGAAGGCGGGTGCCTTCTTCGTGCTCGTCGAGCGGGAGTCCAAGCCGACCTCCTCCTCGGACGACTGGGAGCTGGAGATCCGGCACCTGACCGAACCGCCCCTCAAGAAGGCCGGGCCGACCGCGCTCCCCGAGACCTGGCCGTCCGGCACGCCCGCGCCGCCGACGGGCGGCCCCCAGCCGCGCCAGGGCGGCTCCGGCGTCCACGACGCCACCTCGCTGACACAGGGCGAGTGGCGGTCCGACATCCGGCCCGGCCAGACGCTCTTCTACCGCGTGCCCGTCGACTGGGGGCAGCAGCTCTACGCCACCGCCGAGCTCGGCAGCAGCGCCGCCGCAGACGAGTACGTCGGCCACGCCCTGGCGCTCTCCCTGGAGAACCCGGCGCTCGGGCACGTCGACGAGAACACCGGGAGCTACGACGGGAAGCCCGCGACGGTCGCCCTGGGCCCGCAGCGGCCGGTCGCCCACGAGAACCGCACCTCGTACGACGAGGGCACGAGCGGCATGCGCTTCGCCGGCTGGTACTACCTGTCCGCCACGCTCAGCCCGGAGATCGCCAAGGAGTACGGGGACAAGCCGGTGCCGCTGACGCTCCGGGTGAACCTCGTCGGCACCCGGAAGACCGGTCCCGGGTACGACGGCGACCCCGGCCCGTTCGCGGTGACCGCCGACGACCGGGACGCGGCCGCGAGCGGGGCGAGCGGGGCACGGGCCGCGGACCGCAGCGGCGCCATGCGGGTCGTCGCGGCGGCCGGGATCGGCGGCGGGACCGTCCTGCTGCTCGGGCTCGGCGCGTGGACGCTGCTGGCGCGGCGGCGGGCGGCGTAACGGCGGCGCCGGGGCGGGCCCCGGCGGGCCCGGGGGCCGACTCGGGCGGGTTCAGATCCGGGTGAGGGCCCAGAAGCCGACCGCGAAGCAGACCAGCGCGAGCAGGAGCACCGGGACCGTCACCTTCGGGGGCGGTCCCGGTCGGCGTGCGGGGGTGACAGGCGCGGCGGGGTGATCGGGAACCTGAACGGGTCGAGCGGTGTATGGATGAGTAGGGGCTTGTCCGTACGGCGCCGAGGCCGTGGGGGCCCGGTCGAAGGAGGGGGCCGGATGCGGGACCGGCGGGGGAAGGTGGAAGCTGCCCGTCTCGGAGGCGCTCGGCAGCGGCTGCCGAGGCTGGGGATGGAGAGGGGCGTGGGCCTGGGGCTGGTGGCCCGGCTGGTGGTGGGGCTGTGCCTGCGGCTGGGTGGGCGGCTGCGGGGGCGCCACGGGGACGGGGGCCGGCCCGGGCGTCGATACGGGAGCCGGTACCGGAGTGGGTACGGAAGTGGGCACGGGAGCCGCTACGGGGGTGGGTGCGGCGTCGGACGCGGCGGCCTGCGTGGCGGATTGCGCGGTGGGGCCCGCGGCGGGAGCTGCCGGGCCGGCGGGGCCTTCGGGGCCCTGGGGGCCGAAGCCGGGGGGCAGCGGGCCGAGTTGGTCGCGGATGTCGACCCGCGCCTCGCCGGGGACGGGATCGGGAAGCATCTCGACGGCGGCGCTCAGCGCCTTGCGCGCGCCGGTGGCCGTCCGGAAACGGGCCTGCGGATCGGGCTGGAGCAGCCCGGCGAGCACCTGCCAGAGCGGCTCCGGGAGGCCCTCGGGGGCACCGGGGGTGCCGTGCGCGAGGAAATGCTCGACCAGGGCCCGGGAGTCCGGCCTGCGGCCCTGGAGCAGATAGAGCGCGACCAGCCCGACGGCGAAGAGGTCGGCGGTGAAGTCCGGCTCGGCGCCCATGAGTTGCTCGGGCGCGAAATAACCGGGCGTTCCCACCACGTAGTCGGTCTCGGTGAGCCGGGGCTCGCCCTTCCGCATGGAGATGCCGAAGTCGGACAGCCGCAGGTGCGGACGCCCGGTGCCGGTGACCTCCATGAGGATGTTGGCGGGCTTGATGTCGCGGTGCACGACCCCCTCGGCGTGCACCGTGGCCAGGCCCGACAGCAGCTGGTCGAGCAGGGCGCAGACGAACCGGGGCGGCAGCGGACCGCAGTCGGCGATCACGTGCGCCAGGGAGCCGCCGGCCACCAGGTCCATGGTGAAGAGGACCTTGTCGTCGTCGGCGGCCCAGCTGGCCGGGGCGAGGACGTGCGGATGGTCGATCCGCAGTGCCTGCTCGCGGACGAAGCGCAGCAGCGTGTGCGCGTCGCTCTGGAGGAGCACCTTGGCCGCCACATAGCGGCGGCGCCGGTGGTCCCAGGCCCGCCACACCGCGCCCGCGCCACCCCGTCCGATCGGGTCGATCAGCTCGTACCGACCAGCGAAGACCTCACCCATCGCGATGCGCCCGCTCCCCGTGCGTCGTCTCTCGGCGGTGCCGGCCCGGCCGGCCGGGACCGCGTCAGTTCTGGTGCGACTCGTAGTGGGCGACCGCGTCCCCGGTCCGCCCGGCGCCGTACACCCGGAGGAACTCTGCCAGTTCCGGGTGGGCGGGGGCGAGGGAGTCGGCCGCGTCGATGATGTCGCCCGCGGCGGCTACGGAGCGCAGCAGCGACTGGATCTCACGGACCACCCGGCGCACGGTCGGAGCGCCCGAGCCGGCGGTGGGCTGAGCCGCGCTGGTGAGGACGGAGCCGCCCTGCGACTTCTTGACCTCGTCCATCCGGTCGGTGGCCTCGGCGGCGCTGACGCTGCCGTCGGCGACCTGGACGGCGAGCTCCTGGAGGGCCTGGACACGCTGGACGACCGCGGGATTGCCGATCTTGGCCCGCTGGCCGCTCATCAGCTGGGACAGCATGGGCGCGGAGAGCCCGAGCACGGCCGCGAGCCTGGCCTGGTTGAGGCCCAGGTCGTCGATCAGTCGGCGGAAGAGCGCCCCCAGCGGCTCCCCGTACCAACTGCGCTGAAGCTCTCTGGCTCTTGCCGTGGCTTCCTGCTGCGCTGTGTCCATCACTTCTCCCCATCCCTGCGGTTCGCCACTGCGAACCTCGATCAGCATCTTACGGAGAGTGGTCGCCCACCGGGAGACCCAATCCTTTTGCCGGACATGGGGGGTGAGCGGGTACGCTGTCCTCGTTCCGGGGCCTTAGCTCAGTTGGTAGAGCGCTGTCTTTGCATGGCAGATGTCAGGGGTTCGACTCCCCTAGGCTCCACTCCTCGAACGGCTCTCCTGCACTGCGGAAACGCGGAGCGGGAGGGCTGTTTCGCGTTGCGGCCCCTACTCGATGAGTGGCGCATCACGCAAATCGAAAGTTGTAAGGAACCTGTGAGCCACTTATGCTCTCTCCGCCGAGCCGACACCCCTTGCGACCCAGGGGCGGACTCCGGTCGCATACCTAGGTGGGGATCTTCGAGTGTTGAATCAGATGCAGCCCGTGCTGCCGTCGGACCGAATACGGACCGAGACCCGACTCGCCCCGGACCTCGGCGCCAAGCGCCCCGGGCGGCTCCACGCGCTGGACGGGCTGCGGCTGGGTGCGGCGCTGATGGTGGTCATCTACCACTTCACGGCTCGCGGTGGGGGCTGGCCGACTCCGGTCAAGGAGATCTTCCCGGACACGTTCCGGATATCGCAGTACTTCTATCTCGGCGTCGAGCTCTTCTTCATCATCAGCGGCTTCGTCGTCTGCATGAGCGCCTGGGACCGCCCGGTGAAGGCGTTCTTCGTCTCCCGCGTGATCCGGCTCTATCCCGCGTACTGGTTCGGGATCATCGCCACGAGCGTCACCGTCGCCGTGATCCCCGGGGGGCGCAAGCACCTCCCGTGGAACGACATCCTCACCAACCTGACGATGCTCCAGCAGCCGCTCAAGGTGCCGAGCGTCGACACCGTCTACTGGACGCTCTTCACCGAGCTCCGGTTCTACCTGCTCTTCGCCCTGGTCGCCTGGTTCGGTCTCACCTACAAGCGCGTGCTGCTGTTCTGCTGCGTCTGGGGCGCGGCCACGATTCTGGTCTACCGGACCGAGCCCGGCCCGCTGCGGATGCTGCTGATCCCCGAGTACAGCTGGTTCTTCATCGCCGGCATGGCGTTCTACCTGATGTACCGGTTCCGGCCGAACATGATGCTCTTCGGCGTCGTCGGCTTCTCCTTCTGCGCGTCGCTCGCCCACACCGTCGACGAGTGGCAGAGCCTCACCTGGCTCGGCCCCGGCCCGGCGTGGCCCGTGGTCGCGATGGTGGCCTCGTTCTTCGGGGTCATGACCCTGATCGCCACCGGGAAGCTCTCGGGCATCCAGTGGAAGTGGCTGCCCGTCGCGGGCGCCCTGACCTACCCGCTGTACCTGCTGCACCAGTACATCGGCTGGGAGATCTTCACCTACCTCGCGCCGCGTGAGGTCATGTCGCCGTGGGCGCTGCTCGGCCTGGTCGTCGGCGGCATGCTGGTGCTGTCCTACCTGGTCAACAAGCTCGTCGAGAAGCCGCTCAGCCGCTATCTCAAGCGGCATCTCGCCCGGCTCTGAGCCGTTCCGGCAGCCCCGGGAACTCGACAGGCCACGTCCCCGCCGGGGGGCGTGGCCTGTTCTTTTGATCCGTACGGGTGGTGTTCATCGGAAGGACTGCGCGGCGGTGGCGTCGGTCCCCGGATACCGGGTGCGCATCCACATCATGAGGAAGGTACGAAAAGCGCGCAATCCGAAATGAACCATCCGAGAACATCACGAAAGTGAGGGGTCATGGCCACCGCCAAGGTCAAGCAGTTCTGGACCGCCTTCATCTCCGTCCTCTTCGCCCTGCTCGCCTCCGTCGGCCTGGCGAACACCGCCGCCGCGGCCCAGCAGCCCTCCGTGCAGCAGCCCGAGGAGCCGGCCGGCCCCGTCGCCGCCGCTCCCGCGTCCGCCGCCACGGGTGAGCGCGCCCAGGTCTCCGTACCGGCACAGCGGGCCCACCGCTGGCCGCTCGCCGGCGACCGTTCGCTGCCGCCCACCATCAAGCAGCGCATCGCGGCCGAGGCCCACGGTTCCTCTCCCGCCGCCCGCCGGCCTTCGTCCTCGACCGCCGCGGCCGAGAGCGACCCGGCCGCGCTGACCGAGCTCGCGCTCGCCGCAGCGGCGGTCTAGGGCGCGGGGAGACGACACGCGTACTCCCCGCACCCGCACACCGCACGACCACGATGAGCTCCACCCGGCAGAACCAGCTCCCTCCGCGGTACCCAGCAGGATCAGCTCCACCCAGCAGGACCCCGGCCGGTCAGCGACGCTTGTCGCGCTCGGCGGCTTCGGCTTCGGCTTCGGCCGCGGCCTCGGCTTCGGTCTGCTTGGCCTCCACCTCAGGGTCGAGGGACTTCCCGTTGCCGTCGACGGACGTCAGCACGGTCTCCTCGTCCACGTCGGTGGGAGCGGGCGGCTCGACCAGCCAGTCGGGATTGGCCTGCCTGTCCCACCACTTCCAGGCGACGAACGCGCCGCCGACCACAACGCCGAGGACGACGAGTACCTTGGCGAGGCGTCCGGCCCTGGCCCGACGTTCGTGCTTCTTCACGATCTTCCGGATTTCCTTCGGCGTCACCTGACCGCGCAGCGCGGCCCAGGCGGCGGTGGAACGCGACCCGGCCTCCTCGAGGACGGGACCGGTCGCGGCGACCGCGTGCTCGACACGCGGAACGGTGTAGTCGGCCGCCTGACGGGCGGCCTGGCGGGTCTTGACCGCCGCACGCTGTGCGGCCGCGTCGACCCGCGGCGGTACGTGCGGTGCGACATACGAGTCGTACTGCGCACGGGCCTGTGTACGGGCCTGTCGAGCCGCCTTCGAGACCTTCGGCACGATGATCACACGTGCCTCGTGCGCGTAGTGCGTGGCCTGGTCCTTGGCCGTGTCGGCGTACGGCGCCACCACTTCCGCGGCGTGCAGGACGCTCTCCTTCGCCGAATCTTTGGCGGCGCGCACGCTGTCCATGCGGGTCACGGGATTCCTCCTCCTCGGGTGGCGATGTCGGTTTTTCACCTTTCCATCCTTTTCGGAATCATGCCCCCCGGGACGAGGTCCGGCATGCGGGGCGGGCATCCGGGGCATGGTGGCCCGGCGACCGGGGCATGCGAGGATCGGACTCGCCAGACAGACGTGACATCACGCGACACGACGTGGACGGAAGGCGACCGTGGCCGAGCAGCTGTACGCGATCCTCAAGACGAGCCTGGGCGACATCGAGGTCCGGCTGATGCCGTTCCACGCCCCGAAGACGGTCCGGAACTTCGTCGAACTCGCCTCCGGCGAGCGCGAGTGGACGCACCCCGCCACCGGCAAGGTCTCCTCGGACCCGCTGTACGACGGGACGGGCTTCCACCGGGTGATCAAGGGCTTCATGATCCAGGCCGGCGACCCGCTGGGGAACGGCACGGGCGGTCCGGGCTACGAGTTCGCCGACGAGTTCCACCCGGAGCTCTTCTTCGACCGCCCGTACCTGCTGGCCATGGCCAACGCCGGCCCGGGCACCAACGGCTCGCAGTTCTTCGTCACCGTCGCGCCCGCGACCTGGCTGAACCGCAAGCACACCATCTTCGGCGAGGTCGTGAAGGGCGAGAGCCGCAAGGTGGTGGACGCGATCGCGGCCGTCGGGACCGACCCGCACACCGAGCGTCCGCTCCAGGACGTGGTCATCGAGTCCGTGGTGATCGAGAAGCGCTGAGGCGGAAGGGACGGCACCTCCCATGGACCCGCGACCTTCCGGGACCCCGCACGCCGGTCTCCCGCACTGCTACCGGCACCCGGAGACCGAGACCGGCATCCGCTGCACGCGCTGCGAGAAGCCGATCTGCCCGCAGTGCATGGTCTCCGCCTCCGTCGGCTTCCAGTGCCCCGACTGCGTACGCAGCGGTTCGGGGACCGGCCACGCCGCCGACGCCAACCAGCCCCGGACGCTCGCGGGCGGCCGGGTGGCGGCGGACGACCGTCTCGTCACCAAGATCCTGATCGGGATCAACCTCGCCGTGTACCTCGCGGTCCTGGTGTTCGGGGACCGGTTCGTCGACGAGCTGGTGCTCATCGGCTACGCGTACAACCCGTTCCTGGGCGAGGTGGTCGGGGTCGCGGACGGCGAGTGGTACCGGCTGCTGACCTCGACCGTCCTCCACCAGGAGGTCTGGCACATCCTCTTCAACGTGATCGGCCTGTGGGTGATCGGCGGGATCGTCGAACCCGAGCTGGGCCGGGTCCGGTACGCGGCGCTGTGCCTGCTCTCCGGGCTCTCGGGCTCCGCGCTCGCCTATCTCGTCGCCGCGCCCAACCAGCCCTCGCTGGGGGCCTCCGGCATCGTCTACGGCCTCATCGGCGCCTGGGTCGTCCTGGCCCGCCGGCGCCGTCACGACATGCGCCCGGTGGTCCTCTTCGTGGCGCTGTCGCTGCTGATGACCTTCACCCGTCCGGGGATCTCGTGGGAGGCGCACGTCGGCGGTCTGGTCGGGGGAATCCTGGTGACGTACGGGCTGGTGCACGCGCCCCGGGCCCGCCGGGACCTCGTGCAGTACGCGGCCTGCGGTGCGGTGCTGCTGATCGACCTGGGCATCGTGTTCGCCCGCTCGGCCTCGCTCACCTGAGCGCAGGGGGCTGTGGAAGAGCTCTTCTGTGAGCTTTCCCCAGAGTTATCCACAGCGTGGGGCGGATTCTGGCCCTGATGTGGGGAAAGGCTGCACCCCTCGCCTCTGACCTGGTGTTTCTCCAGGGAGGCGAGGGGTGCGCTGTGTGGCGACAAGGGTGATTCCGGTCATACCGGCGTCAACCTCGTGTGAGTTATCCACAGATCTTCGTAAGTTATCCAGTGCTGTGCACAACGCTGTGGATAAGTTCAGGGGAGAGCTTGACGAGCAACCGGTGAGGCCGCTACACCGCCCGCTGTCTCCCCTACTTCCACTGCGTGGAGACGCCGAAGCCGGCCGCGATGAAGCCGAAGCCCACCACGATGTTCCAGTTCCGGATCGACTCGACCGGCAAGGAGCCGTCGGTGACGTAGAAGACCACGATCCACACCAGCCCGATGGCGAACAGCGCCAACATCACGGGAGCCACCCAGCTGCGGTTCGTCAGCTTGATATTGGTGGCCTGCTTGGCGGGCGGGGGCGTGAAGTCGGCCTTCTTGCGGATCCGTGACTTCGGCACGAGGGACTCTCCTGTCGATGCGCTGCGTGACCGCGCAGGGAACTGTGGCTGGCGCCGGGATGTGACGAAGGAGGACGACTGCGTCCCCCGGGCGTCCGTTAGCGTAGTGGTTCCGCGGCACCGAAGGGGATCAGGGTACGTTGAGCAATTCCGCCGGCACTCCCGAAGGGCCGGGCCGCACCGCGAGGTGGCGCCCCGTCCGGGTGCTCACCCTTGCCGTTTTCGCCCTCGCCGGACTGATCTTCTTCACCAGCTTCAACACCGCCAAGGGCACCAATCTCCGCACGGACGCCTCGCTGCTCAGGCTCTCCGACCTGATCGAGGAACGCAGCCACAAGAACGCCGAGCTCGACGAGTCCACCGCCGCCCTCCGCACCCGGGTCGACTCCCTCGCGGCACGCGACGACGGATCCACCCGCGCGGAGGACGCGAAGCTCGCCGCGCTGGAGGCCATGGCGGGGACCACCGAGGTCGCCGGCTCCGGTCTCACCGTGACCCTCGACGACGCCCCGCCGAACGCCCAGGCCGCCCCCGGCTACCCCGAGCCGCAGGCCAACGACCTGGTCATCCACCAGCAGGACCTCCAGGCCGTCGTCAACGCGCTGTGGCAGGGCGGCGCCAAGGGCATCCGCGTCATGGACCAGCGGCTCATCTCCACCAGCGCCGTGCGCTGCGTCGGCAACACGCTGATCCTCCAGGGCCGGGTCTACTCGCCCCCGTACAAGATCACGGCCGTCGGCGACCGGGGGAAGCTGAACAAGGCCCTCGCGGACTCCCCGGCGATCCAGAACTACCAGCTGTACGTGAAGGCGTACGGGCTCGGCTGGAAAGTCGACGAGCACCGGCGGGTGACTCTTCCCGGGTACTCCGGCACAGTGGACCTCCACTACGCGAAGCCGGTGAACTGACAGCGGGAGAGCGGAGGGCCGCTTGCGTCTCGTCGTGCGGACCTTCAGCGAGCTGTGCCTCACCGTCGGCACCCTGATCGTCCTCTTCGTCGTCTACGTCCTCTACTGGACCGGCGTCCAGGCCGACCTCGCCGGAGCCGCGCAGATCGACACCCTCCAGCGCGCGTGGGCGAGCACCCCCGTCCCCACGGCGCCCGGACCCGCGTCCGCCCCCGCGCGCGTGGAGCCGCCGTACGTCCCCGGCAAGGGCATCGCCGTCATGTACGTCCCGCGGCTCGGCAGGGACTGGAAGTGGCCGGTCCTCGAAGGCACCGGCACCGGCGTCCTCAAGAAGGGCCTCGGGCACTACGCGGCCACCGCCCGGCTCGGGGCGACCGGGAACTTCGCCGTCGCCGGCCACCGCCGCACCTACGGCGACCCCTTCAAGGACTTCCCCCGGCTGCGCGCCGGGGACGCGGTCGTCCTCACCGACGGGACGACCTGGTTCACCTACCGCGTCGACCGCGGCCCCTACCGGACCGTTCCGGGCGACGTCGCCGTCGTCGACCCGGTGCCCCGCAGATCCGGCTTCGCCGGGCCGGGGCGCTACCTCACCCTCACCACCTGCGACCCCGAGTGGGGCAGCAGCCACCGGCTGGTCGTCTGGGCGCACCTCGACGCCACGCAGCCGGTGACCGACGGTCGTCCACAGGCTTTGGACAGCTGACCCTGCACGGCCCCGTCGACCCGTACTCTGGTCCCCGTAACGAACGGAAGGGGCGGTCGACGTCATGTACGGCTGGATCTGGCGGCATCTGCCGGGCAACGCGTGGGTACGTGCGCTGCTCTCGATCGTGCTGGTCCTCGCGGTCGTCTACGTCCTGTTCCAGTACGTGTTCCCCTGGGCGGAGCCGCTGCTTCCGTTCAACGATGTGACGGTGGACGGCCAGTGAGCGCGCGCATTCTCGTCGTCGACAACTACGACAGCTTCGTCTTCAACCTCGTGCAGTACCTCTACCAGCTCGGTGCCGAGTGCGAGGTCCGCCGCAACGACGAGGTCGAGCTGAGCCACGCCCAGGACGGCTTCGACGGCGTCCTGCTCTCGCCCGGCCCCGGCGCACCCGAACAGGCCGGGGTCTGCATCGACATGGTCCGGCACTGCGCCGCCACCGGCGTGCCCGTCTTCGGCGTCTGCCTCGGCATGCAGTCGATGGCCGTGGCGTACGGCGGCGTCGTCGACCGGGCGCCCGAGCTGCTGCACGGCAAGACCTCGCCCGTCACGCACGAGGGCCAGGGCGTCTTCGCGGGGCTGCCCTCGCCGTTCACCGCGACCCGCTACCACTCGCTGGCCGCCGAGCCCGCCGCCCTGCCGGCCGAGCTCGAGGTCACCGCGCGGACCGAGGACGGCATCATCATGGGCCTGCGCCACCGTGAACTGCCCGTCGAAGGCGTTCAGTTCCACCCCGAGTCGGTCCTCACCGAGCACGGGCACCTGATGCTCGCCAACTGGCTGGAGCAGTGCGGCGACAAGGGGGCCGTCGGCAGGTCGGCGGGGCTCGCGCCGGTGGTGGGCAAGGCCGTCGCGTGACGACGGGCTCGCCGTGGTTCCGGGCGTCGAACGCACCGGAACCCGAGCCGATACCCGCGGACCCGTACGGGTACGCGCAGCCGTCCCCGTACGAGCCGGAGCAGCCCTACGCACCGGGTCCGGAGACGGGGTACGCGCCCCAGCCGGAGCAGCCTTACGCACCGGGGCCACAGGCGGCTTACCCGCCCCAGCCGACACCCGCGTACGAGCCCGAGCCCGTGCCCGCATACGAGCCTCAGACCACACCCGCGTACGAGCCCGAGCCCGTGGCCCCGTACGAGCCTGCCCACGAGGCCCCGTACGGGGCCGTGGAGGAGCCGTACGAGGCGGAAGGGGCCCCGGAGTCCCCGCGGGACGAGACGATGGCCCTGCGGGCCGTGGAGGCCCCTCAGGGCCCCGGGCGGGCCGAGCGGCGCCGCGCCGCCAAGGGCGGCCGGGGCAAGAGCCGGGGCGCCGCCCCCGCGACCTCCGCACGAACCCCCGCCGAGGACCGGCCGCTCTCGCGCGTCGAGGCCCGGCGCGCCGCCCGCGCCGCCAAGGACAGCGTCGGCGTCATCGCCAGCCGGGCCGTCGGCGAGGTCTTCATCTCCCTCGGCGTCGTCATGCTGCTCTTCGTCACCTACCAGCTGTGGTGGACCAACGTCCTGGCCGGGCAGGAGACCGACCGGGCGAAGGAGCAGATCGAGGACACCTGGGCCAAGGGCGAGGACGACGGCGACAAGCCCGACGCCTTCGAGCCCGGGCAGGGCTTCGCCATCATGTACATCCCCAAACTGGACGTCGTCGTCCCCATCGCCGAGGGCATCAGCAAGAGCAAGGTCCTCGACAAGGGCATGGTCGGCCACTACGGCGAGGGCACGCTCAAGACGGCCATGCCCGCCGACAAGCAGGGCAACTTCGCCGTCGCCGGCCACCGCAACACCCACGGCGAACCGTTCCGCTACATCAACCGGCTCACGCCCGGCGACCCCATCGTGGTCGAGACGCAGAACGCGTACTACACGTACGAGATGGCTAGCATCCTGCCCCAGACCTCGCCGTCGAACGTCTCGGTCATCCAACCCGTCCCGAAGGGCTCGGGTTTCACCGAGCCCGGCCGGTTCATCACGCTGACCACCTGCACACCCGAGTTCACCAGCACCTACCGCATGATCGTGTGGGGCAGGCTGGTCGAGGAACGCCCGCGCAGCAAGGGAAAGCCGCAAGCGCTCGTAGGCTGAGACCCCACACCTCCGGACGGGACGACGGGACGACCTAGTGGCACGCGCGCGCAACCGGATCGCCGGGATCATCAGCGTCTTCGGCGAACTCCTCATCACAGCGGGCCTGGTGCTCGGACTCTTCGTCGTCTACTCGCTGTGGTGGACCAACGTCCTCGCCGACCGCGCCGCCGACAAGGACGGCGCCCAGGTCCGCGACCAGTGGGCCGACCAGGGCCCCGGCGCGCTCGACACCAAGGACGGCATCGGCTTCCTCCACGTCCCCGCCATGAGGAACGGCGAGGTCCTGGTGAAGCGGGGCACCGGCACCGACGTCCTCAACCACGGCGTCGCCGGCTACTACACCGACCCGGTCAAGTCCGCGCTCCCGCAGGACAAGCAGGGCAACTTCACCCTGGCCGCGCACCGGGACGGCCACGGCGCCAAGTTCCACAACATCCACAAGCTGAAGACCGGGGACTCCATCGTCTTCGAGACCAAGGACACCTGGTACGTCTACAAGGTCTACAAGACCCTGCCGGAGACCACGAAGTACAACGTGGACGTCCTCCAGCCCGTCCCCGAGGAGTCGGGCAGGACCAAGCCCGGCCGCTACATCACGCTGACCACCTGCACCCCGATGTACACCTCGGACTACCGCTACATCGTCTGGGGCGAGCTGGAGCGCGCGGAGAAGGTCGACCGCGACCGCACGCCCCCGGCGGAACTGCGCTGAGCGTGCGCTGAGCGAGCGGCCGAGCACTCGCTCGACGGGAGAGCCCCGGCATCCGTCCTGGATGCCGGGGCTCTCCCACAGGTGCTGTCGTGGTGCTCGGGGACGAGCGTCAGCCGAAGAAGCCGCCGCCGCGGTTGTCCCCGTTGTTGTTGTCCCCGCCGCCCATCGTGACGACGGTGATGGTGTCGGTCGAGTTGACCGGCGTCCCTTCCGGCGGGTTCGTGCCGAGGACCATGGCGTCCTCCTTGTCGGAGCCCTGCTGGACCACCGTCAGGCCGAGGCCCTGGAGCTGGTCCCGGACCTCCTTGAACTTCCTGCCGGTCAGGCCCGTGGGGATCTGGACCTGGGTCTGCTGCGGGCCCTTGGAGACCTTCAGCCTGACCTCGGAACCCTCGGGCGCCTTGGCGTTGCCGTCCGGGTTCTGCTCCAGGACCTGGTCCTTGGGCTGCTCGGAGTCGACGTACTCGACGAGGACCACGAACTTCAGCGACTCGAGCTGCTGCTTGGCCTGCGCGAGCTGGTTGCCGACGACCGGCGGAACCGTGGTCTGGTTCTGCTTCGCGACGGTGATCGTCACCTCGGTGTTCTTCTCCGCCTTGGTGTTGCTCTGCGGGTTCTGGCTGAGGACCGTACCGGGGTCCTCCTCCGACTCCTGCTGCTCGACCTTGACCTTGAAGCCCTTGCTCTCCAGGCTCTCCCTGGCGCGCTCCTCGGACTGCTCGACGACGTCCGGGACCTCCACGAGGGGGGCGCCCTCGGAGAGGTACACCTGGACGGTGCCGCCGACGTCCATCTTGGCCACGTTGTCGGCGACCGGGGTCTGCCGGCAGATCAGGCCCTTGGGCTGGTCGCAGCGCTCGGTGCCGGCCTGCGCGGCCTTCACCTGGGCGTTGCCCGCCAGACTGGTCGCCGCCTTCATGTCCTGGCCGACCAGCTGCGGCACGGTGACCTGCTGCGGGGCGTCGTTCTTGTCGAAGATCGAGACGCCGATGAAGATCGCGCCGACGAGCACCAGGATGCCCGCCAGGACCAGCAGGATCGTCGAGGTGTTCGACTTCTTCTGGCCACCGCCGCGACGGCGGTCCGGACGGTCGTCGTAGCCGTAGCCGCCGTCGTCCGGGTTGATCGGGGGCAGCATGGACGTCTGGCCGCCCGGGTCCGCCTGGCGCAGGGCCGTGGTCGGCTGGTCCTCCGGCGGGTAACCGCCGTAGCCCCCGCCGTACGCCGGCGCGCCCGCCATGCCCATCCCCATGCCCATCGCGGCCGCCGCGGCGACCGGCTGGCCGTCGAGGCACGCCTCGATGTCCGCGCGCATCTCGTCGGCGGACTGGTAGCGGTAGTCGGGGTCCTTGACCAGCGCCTTGAGGACGATGGCGTCCATCTCCGGCGTGATCTCGGCGTCGAAGTTGCTCGGCTGCTGCGGCTCCTCGCGCACGTGCTGGTACGCGACCGCGACCGGGGAGTCGCCGATGAAGGGGGGCCGGACCGTGAGCAGCTCGTAGAGCAGGCAGCCCGTGGAGTACAGGTCGGAGCGGGCGTCGACCTGCTCGCCCTTGGCCTGCTCGGGGGAGAGGTACTGGGCCGTGCCGATCACCGCGGCGGTCTGCGTCATGGTCATGCCCGCGTCGCCCATGGCGCGCGCGATGCCGAAGTCCATGACCTTGACCTGGCCGGTGCGCGTCAGCATGACGTTCGCCGGCTTGATGTCACGGTGCACGATGCCGGCGCGGTGCGAGTACTCCAGCGCCTGGAGGATGCCGACCGTCATCTCGAGGGTGCGCTCGGGCAGCAGCTTGCGCCCGGAGTGCAGCAGCTCACGCAGGGTCGACCCGTCGACGTACTCCATCACGATGTACGGGATGGAGACCCCGTCGACGTAGTCCTCACCGGTGTCGTACACCGCGACGATCGCCGGGTGGTTCAGCGAGGCGGCGGACTGTGCCTCACGGCGGAACCGGGCCTGGAAGGACGGATCACGGGCCAGGTCGGCCCGCAGCGTCTTCACGGCGACGGTGCGGCCGAGCCGGGTGTCCTGGGCGAGGTACACCTCGGCCATGCCGCCACGGCCGAGCACCGAGCCCAGCTCGTACCGGCCGCCGAGGCGACGCGGCTCTTCCATAGCTAATCCAGCCCTCTCCGTCTGTCCCGACCGCACCCATGGGTGGTCCGGCGGTGTGTGCTGTTCGCGCATACGCTACCGGCCCCGGGAACGCGATCCGCCCGGGGCCGGTAGCTGATACCTGACCGGTACCTGGTGCGTACCGGGTCCGGAGATCAGCCCCGGCTCTTCATGACGGCCTTCATGACGGCCTTCGCGATCGGGGCCGCCAGGCCGCCACCGCTGATGTCCTCACGGTCCGTGCCGGCCGAGTCCTCGACGACCACGGCGACCGCGACCGGGGAGCCCTCGGCGGTCTTCGCGTACGAGATGAACCACGCGTACGGCCGCTTGGCGTTCTTCTCGCCGTGCTGGGCCGTACCCGTCTTGCCGCCGACCTTCACGCCGTCCATGTTCAGGTCGGCGTTGCCGCCGGTGCCGTCGGTGACGACGTTCTCCATCATCTGCTGGAGCAGCTGGGCGTTCGCCGGCGAGACCGGGCGGCTCATCTCCTCCGGCTCGTTCTGCTTGAGGATGTCGAGGTTCGGGGCCCGCAGCTGGTCGATCATGTACGGCTTCATCAGCTTGCCGTCGTTGGCGATCGCCGCTGTGACCATCGCCATCTGGAGCGGGGTGGTCGCCGTGTTGAACTGGCCGATGGACGACTGGGCGTTACCGCCGCGGTCCATCTTCTTGTCGTAGACGGAGGCGGCCGCGCGCACCGGGACGAACTGCTCGGCGTTGAAGCCGAACTTCTCCGCCATCTCCACCATCTTGTCCCGGCCGACCTCGTCGCCGAGCTTGGCGAAGACCGAGTTGCACGAGACTTCCAGCGCCTGGTTCAAGGAAGCGTTCTTGCAGCCGCGCGCGTGGTTCTTCATCGGCACGGTGGAGAGCGGCAGGATGTACGGCTCAGGGGTGTCCGTCGGCGCGTTGATGTCGGTGATCTTGCCGTTCTCCAGCGCCGCGGCCGCGGTCACGACCTTGAAGACGGAGCCGGGCGGGTAGATCTCGCGGATCGCGCGGTTCAGCTTGGGCTTGTTCTTGTCCTTCTCCAGCGCGACCCACGCCTTCTCGTCCTTGCCGGAGTAGCCGGCGAAGGAGGAGGGGTCGTACGAGGGCGTGGAGGCCATCGCCAGGATCTTGCCAGTCTTCGGCTCGATGGCGACGACGGCGCCCGTCTTGTTGCCGAGGCCCTCGAAGGCGGCCTTCTGCGCCGCGCCGTTCAGGGTGGTGATGACATCGCCACCCTTCTTCTTCTCGCCGGTGAACATGGCGAGCGTGCGGTCGAAGAAGAGCCGGTCGTCGTTGCCGGTGAGGATGCCGTCCTCGATCTTCTCGATCTGGTTGGCGTCGTACGCCTGCGAGGCGTAGCCGGTGACCGGGGCCCACATGGGGCCGTCGGTGTAGGTGCGCTTGTACTTGTAGAACGTGTCCTGGGAGTCGACGGAGCCGGTGATCGGCTTGCCGTCGACGATGATGTTGCCGCGGACGTTGGCGTACCGCTCGATCTGCACGCGCTTGTTGCGCGAGTGCGCGTTCAGTTCGTCGGCGCGGACGAACTGCAGCCAGTTGTCCCGTAGGAGCAGGGCGAGGACGAGCAGGCCGCAGAAGATCGCGACCCGCCGCAGCGGCTTGTTCACGGACGGACCACCTGGGTCATCTCGGCGTCGGGTGACGGGGCGGGTGCGGGCGCGGGACGGCGCGCGGTGTCGCTGATCCGGATCAGGATGCCGATCAGGGCCCAGTTGGCGATCACGGAGGAACCGCCGTACGCCAGGAAGGGCATCGTCATACCGGTGAGCGGGATGAGGCCCATCACACCGCCGGCGACGACGAAGATCTGGAGTGCGAAGGCGCCGGAGAGGCCCATCGCGAGCAGCTTGCCGAAGGGGTCGCGGGCGGCGAGGGCGGTGCGGGCACCGCGCTCGACGATCAGCCCGTAGATGAGCAGGAAGACCATGACGCCGGCCAGTCCGAGCTCCTCGCCGACGGTGGCGAAGATGAAGTCGGAGTTGGCGGCGAAGCCGATGAGGTCCGAGTTGCCCTGGCCGAGGCCGGTGCCGAGGATGCCGCCGGAGCCGAAGGACATCAGCACCTGGGTCATCTGGTCACAGGCCGGAACGGTCTCCGCGCAGGCGAAGGGGTCGGCCCAGGCGTCCACACGGGCCTGGACGTGGCTCGCGAACGAGGCCACGCCGACGGCGCCGGCGACCGACATCAGCAGACCCATGACGATCCAGCTGGTCCGCTCCGTCGCCACGTACAGCATGATCACGAACATGCCGAAGAAGAGCAGCGAGGTGCCGAGGTCGTTCTCGAAGATCAGGATGAGGAGGCTGACCGCCCAGATCGTCAGGATCGGGCCGAGGTCGCGGCCGCGCGGCAGGTAGAGCCCCATGAAGCGGCGGCTGGCCAGGGCCAGGGCGTCCCGCTTCACCATGAGGTAGCCGGAGAAGAAGACCGCCAGCACGATCTTGGCGAACTCGCCGGGCTGGATCGAGAAGCCCGCGATGTTGATCCAGATCTTGGCGCCGTAGACGGGGGTGCCAAGGCCCGGGACGAGCGGCAGCAGCAGCAGGACGAGGGAGACCGCCATGGAGATGTACGTGTAGCGCTGGAGGACGCGGTGGTCCTTCAGCAGCAGCAGTACACCCACGAACATGGCGATGCCGATCGCCGAGTACAGCATCTGCTTCGGGGCGTCGGGGCTGAAACTGCCGAAGTCCCGGATGGACTTGGCGATCAGCCGCGGTGACTGGTCCAGCCGCCAGATCAGCACCAGGCCCATGCCGTTGAGCAGGGTCGCGAGGGGCAGCAGCAGGGGGTCGGCGTACGGGGCCCACTTGCGCACCACGAGGTGGGCGACGCCCGCGAGCAGGGCGAGACCGAGCCCGTACCCGGCCATGCCGGCCGGGACCTTGCCGTCGATGGCCAGGCCCACGTTGAGGTACGCGAACACCGGGATGACGACGGCGAACGCCAGCAGCGCCAGCTCGGTGTTGCGGCGGCTCGGCGCCTCGATCGCGCCGATGGTGGTCGTGTTGGTGACAACGCTCATGGTGGTGAAAGGCCCCCTACGGGTGCTTACTGCTTGCCGCAGTTCGAGGCCAGCTTCTGCTCCTCCGCGGTGAGGGTGGGACCCGGGGTCGGAGCGGCTGTGGTGGGCTTGGAGTCGGGGGTGGCGGTGCCGGCGGGCTTCTGGGCCGGCGGGGCGGCCTTCTCGGCGGCCTCGCGGCGCTGCTCGGTCTTCTTGCAGGCCGACGCCTGCACGGACAGCTCGGAGATCTTCGTCTCGGCCTTGCCGAGGCTGCCGCCCGCGATCGTGTCCTCGACCTGCTTCCGCTGGTAGGCGGGGAGGTACTTGAGTTCGATCTCGGGGTGGTCCTTCTCGACCTTCGACAGAGAGATCCACGCCAGGTCCTGGCTGATGCCCTGGTACAGGGCGACGTGCTGGTCCTTGGAGCCCACGAAGTACTGGGTCTGGGTCCAGCGCCAGCCGCCGTACAGACCGCCGCCGACGAGCGCGAGGACCAGGACGAGGAAGAAGGAGCGCTTGAGCCACTTGCGGCCGGTGCGCGGCTTCTCGAAGTCGTCGTCCGCGTACGACTCGAAGGAGCCCTGCGGCGGCATTCCGCCGTACCCGTGGTCGTCGCCGCTGCCGGGCGGGCCGAAGCCGCCGGCGGGCGGCTGGTGGTGCGGTGCGGGCCGGCCGAGGCCGGAGGCGCGGCCGGCCGGGGTCTGCATGGCCCCGCCGTCGTTCAGCTGGGCGGCCTGGTTCTCGGCGACGGCGCCCACGATGACCGGGGTGTCGCTGAGGTGACCGGCGAGGGTGTCGCCGCCGTCGACGTCGAGGACGTCGGCGACGATCACCGTGATGTTGTCGGGGCCGCCGCCGCGCAGCGCGAGCTGGATCAGCTCCTGCACGGTCTCCTGCGGGCCCTGGTAGCTGGCGAGGGTGTCCTCGAGGGTCTGGTGGGAGACCACGCCGGACAGGCCGTCGGAGCAGATCAGGTAGCGGTCGCCGGCCCGGACCTCGCGGATGGAGAGGTCGGGTTCGACGTGGTCACCGCTGCCGAGCGCGCGCATGAGGAGCGAGCGCTGCGGGTGGGTGGTGGCCTCTTCCTCGGTGATCCGGCCCTCGTCGACGAGGCGCTGGACCCAGGTGTGGTCCTGGGTGATCTGGGTGAGGACGCCGTCGCGGAGCAGGTAGGCGCGCGAGTCGCCGACGTGCACGAGGCCGAGCCGCTGGCCCGTCCACAGCAGGGCGGTGAGCGTGGTGCCCATGCCCTCCAGCTGCGGGTCCTCCTCGACCATCATCCGGAGCTGGTCGTTGGCGCGCTGCACCGCCGTACCGAGCGAGGTGAGGATGTCGGAGCCGGGGACGTCGTCGTCGAGCGTCACGAGGGTGGAGATCACCTCGGAGGAGGCGACCTCGCCGGCCGCCTGGCCGCCCATGCCGTCGGCGATGGCGAGCAGGCGGGGCCCGGCGTAGCCGGAGTCCTCGTTCCCCTCGCGGATCATGCCCTTGTGCGAGCCCGCGGCGAATCGCAGGGACAGAGTCATGCGCACCTGCCCTGTCGACGCTGCATCGGGGTACAGCCGGTCTCGACCCACACTGCCCACCCTCCGGTCGCTCCGGTCGCTTCAGTCGCTCCGGTCGGGAGCGCGGCACGGCCCGCTGCGGGGACCGTCCCGGCTCGCTCGCTCCGCTCGCGCCTATTCATGATGTCGCACTACTTCCGCAGCTCGATGACGGTCTTGCCGATGCGGATCGGCGAGCCCAGCGGAATCGGCGTGGCGGTGGTGAGGCGGGTCCGGTCGAGGTAGGTGCCGTTCGTGGACCCGAGATCCTCGACGATCCACTGGCCGTCCCGGTCCGGATAGATCCTGGCGTGCCGGCTGGACGCGTAGTCGTCGTCCAGCACGATCGTCGAGTCGTGCGCCCGGCCCAGCGTGATCGTCTGGCCCTGGAGGGCGACGGTCGTGCCGGTGAGGGTGCCCTCGGAGACGACGAGTTTGGTCGGGGCGCCGCGGCGCTGGCGGCCCCCGGTGTTCTGCTGGCCGCGCTGCTGCGGCGGCGCGGCGGCCTGGCGGGCGGCCTGCTGGGGCCGCGCCTCCTGGCGCCGCGAACCGCGCTGGGTGACCCGCGTACCGAAAAGGTCGCTGCGGATGACCTGGACGGCCACGATGACGAACAGCCACAGAACGGCCAGGAAACCCAACCGCATGACCGTCAGGGTCAGCTCTGACATTGCCCCCGCTTCACCCTTCGGCTTGCCGGTAAACGATGGTGGTGCTGCCCACGACGATCCGCGAGCCGTCGCGGAGCGTAGCGCGGGTGGTGTGCTGCCCGTCCACCACGATGCCGTTGGTGGATCCGAGATCCTGGATCGTCGAGGGCGTTCCGGTCCGGATCTCGCAGTGCCGGCGGGAGACGCCGGGATCGTCGATCCTCACGTCCGCGTCGGTGCTGCGGCCGAGGACCAGGGTCGGGCGGGAGATCTGGTGGCGGTTGCCGTTGATCTCGATCCAGTGCCGCACCCGGGTGCCCGCACCGCCGTGCGTGCCGGGGCCGGGCATGGCTCCGGCACCGCCCGCGGCGGCCGTCGGCCGGTGGCCGGGAGCGCCGGGAGGCGGGGCGGCGGGCATGGGCGGGGCGCCGGCCGGGGGGTACCCGTAACCGCCGCGACCCTGTCCCGGGCCCTGCTGCTGCTGGTGGTGCTGCTGGCCGCCCGCGGGCGGCTGCGGCTGTGACGTACTCGACGCGAGCGTGCGGCTGCGGACGCGGTACAGGCCGGTGTCGAGGTCGTCGGCCTTCTCCAGGTGGACCTTGATCGGGCCCATGAAGGTGTACCGCTGCTGCTTCGCGTAGTCCCGGACCAGGCCGGCGAGCTCGTCGCCGAGCTGGCCCGAGTAGGGGCTGAGACGCTCGTAGTCCGGCGTGCTCAGCTCCACGATGAAGTCGTTGGGGACGACGGTCCGCTCGCGGTTCCAGATCTGCGCGTTGTTGTCGCACTCGCGCTGGAGCGCGCCGGCGATCTCGACAGGCTGGACCTCGGACTTGAAGACCTTGGCGAAGGTGCCGTTGACCAGACCTTCGAGTCGCTGCTCGAATCGCTTCAGGACTCCCATGGGGCACCTCCTCCGTCGTTGTCGTCCTGGTACTGCTTACTGATCGTATCCACGCGTCGGGAAATCGGCTGGTTCCCCTTCTCTGCCCTGTGGACGAGTGTCACCTCTCACAGGCTTTCCCCACGGATCGTAGAGGTGGCCTGTGGACAGTGTCCCGCACCCGGCTGTGGGACCGGGGGCCGCGGTCCGGAAGCCGTGGCGGTCCGTCCCCTTCCTCCCCGCTCCTCCCTCTCCTCGATCCCTTCCGGCTTCCTCCTCCCCCGCCTGCTCCCGCGTACCCCTCCTCCCCCTTCCGCATCGTCCCGGCCGGCGCCTCCCCTCACCTTGTTCTCCGGGAGTGGGGCCGAAACAACGGATGTGAATCCACGGTCTGCGGCGTGCTAATCTTCAGATGTCGCCAGGCGCTCCCACCGACAGGTGAGAGAGTCCGGAGCACACCCAATGCGCGGGTGGCGGAATAGGCAGACGCGCTGGATTCAGGTTCCAGTGCCCGAAAGGGCGTGGGGGTTCAACTCCCCCCTCGCGCACCAGTCGAGAAGGTCGGCATCGTGAAAACGATGCCGACCTTCTTGCGTTCCCCCTCCGGCCAGGCCGACCGCGGACCGGCGACGGCGCCGGGGGTGTGAGGTAACCCACGGGTGCCCCGTGGCGGAAGGTCGGGGCCGCCCTCTCGTGTGCTCGCCCGGGGCGTGGGACGCTCGGATGCCTCTGGGGGAGGGGGCGCGGGATGAGGCATATGCCTTTCTTCCGTTGGGTGCTGACGTCGGGCTTCCTGGTCTTCGCGTGCGCGGTGTGGGAACGCCGCTCATCGCCCTGGGGCTGATCGGCGGGAACCTCCGCGCGCTCCCCCGGGTTCTGGGCGTGGAGGCACGGCTCGTGCGCCGTGCGGCCCGGCTGTCCGAGGCCGCCGCGTGGGCGGCCGGGGATTACGAACGGGCCGTCGCGGAGGTGCGGGAGGCGGGCCCGCAGGCACGCGGGACAGCGGAGCTCGGCCGGAGGCTCACGGCACGGCTGGACCGGCTGCTGGACGACGCGATCCCCGCCGCCGGATTGCGGGACAGGCTGCGGGCCGGCCCTGAGGCCCGACAGGACGCCGCGCGGGCGGTGGCCGAGCTGCGCCGGCTGTTGGCGGACGCCCGGCGGGACGGTCTGGCCGAGCGGTTCACGCAGACCTCGGTCGAACTGCTCCGGGGGCAGGACGCCGACCGGGCGGCCCTCGCGGCCGCGGCCGACTTCGAGCGGGACCCCGCCGCGTACCAACGCCTGTGGGAGCGGTTGACGGGGCCCGAGCTCACGGCCTCTCCGCGGACCCCGCCTCCCGGCCGGGGACGGCGGGGGCATCGCGGCCGGTGACGCCGACGGCGTCCGGGCAGGAAATAGGGTGGGCGCATGATCGTGCGGATGTGGGTCGTGGAAGCGGAGCGGGCCGAGGGGGAGGCCAGGGGGCTGCTGACTCCGGCGGAACTGGCCCGTGCCGACGAGCTGGGCCGGGAGCAGGTGCGGAGGACGTTCGTCACGTCGCGCGCGGTGCAGCGGGCCCTGGGGGCGCGGTATCTGGGGGTGCCGGCCACCGAGGTCGGGATCAGCCGGGCGTGCTCGCACTGTGCGGACGACGGCCACGGGAAGCCGCACTTCACGGCGGCGCCGGAGCTCGACTTCTCCGTCTCGCACACCGGGGATCTCGTCGTGATCGCGGCCGCGACCGGCACCAGGGTCGGGCTGGACGTGGAGCTGGGAAGCCGCACCATCGAGATCGAGGAGATGGTCCGCATGCTCGCCTCGGAGAGCGAGCAGCGGAGTCTCGACGGGCACAGCGGGGAATCGCTGCGGACCGCGCTGTTCCGGATCTGGGCGCGCAAGGAGGCGACGGTCAAGCTCACCGGGCACGGACTGCTCCAGGTGCCCTTCCCCGCGCTGTCGGTGGACGGCCCGGTCGTCCGGGTCGACGGTTCGCCGGACGGCTGGCCGGAGGAGGCCATCCACCTCACCGATCTGTCGATCGGTCATGGCACGGTCGCGGCCCTGGCCACCACCGTGCCGTCGCCGGAGATCGACGTCGTCACCCTGCCGCGGGTCGCCGATCTGTCGCTGTGACCCCGTGCGTGCCGTGCAGCACACGGACGTCGTGGTAGCGGCCCGCCGCGTACCGGTGCTCGCGGAGCAGGCCGACCGGGGCGAAGCCGAGCGCCGTGTAGCCGGAGACGTCTAGGGCGTCGGGCACCAGGGCGACGAAGGACTCGCACCGCTGGTAGGTGTGCAGGAAGTCCAGCAGGGCGCCGAGCGCGACCGGGTCGGCCGTGGTGCTCGCCACCTCGCTCTGCCGGGGCTGGTCGGGATTGACCCGGCAGCCGAGGACGGTGTCCCCGTACCGGAAGACGGCGGCGTCCGCGCGGGACAACTCCCGGGCGAGCAGCGCCTCGTTCTGCGTGACCGGGTCGAGTCCCAGGAATCCGCGCGCGGTGTCGTCGGCGGCGGCGGCCAGCGCGGCCGCGGCGGCCGCCGGGGCCAGCAGCTCCAGCTCAGGCATCGAGAACGCTCCAGACGTGCCGGTCGACGGGGCGGCCGGCGAACCACAGGGCCTGCGGCACCGTCGCCTCCCGGTGGAAACCGCACGACTCCAGTACGGGGTCGACGGTGTGGGCGGCCGGGGTGACCCAGCCGTGGATCCGGTGCAGACCGAGCACGGCGAAACCGTGCCGGACCGCGGCCTCCAGCAGCGGCTTCGGGTCCTCGGCCGTGTCCCGCAGACCGATCTCCAGGCGGGCGTGCCGGTGGATCCAGTCCACGCCCGTGAAGCGCACGAAACCGAGACCGGGGGCGACGCACAGTTCGGTGGTGTCGTCCACGGGCGGCTCGACCGTGACCGGTTCGGCCAGCGGCGGACGGTCGGCGACCGGCAGCCCGAGCAGCTCGCCGGGCAGCCAGTGCCCGGTCAGCAGGGTCCGGTCGGCCTCGCGGAAGCCTCTCAACCTCATGACCGGGGGTCCCAAATCTGTGAGAAGAAGACGGTGCCGCACGGCACTCCGTCGTGCAGCGTGACCTTCGCGAGCGTGCCCTCCTCGGTGAGCCCGGCGGCACGGGCCGCGGCGATGCCGCGGTGGTCGTGCTCCGGGATCCGCACCGTCACGCGGACGAGTTCGCGGCGCCACAGCAGGGCGTCCCGTACGGCCGCGTAGGCCGCCGGCCACCAGTGCTCCGGGGCGGCGGCGCGCAGGCGCAGGTCGACCTGGACGTGCGAGCCGTGCTCGCTGCCCTGGTCCTCCACGCCGTACAGGCCGACCGGTTCCCCGTCGGCGCACAGGAGCCGGACGGTGTCGTCGAGGACCTCGTCGATCTCCCACTCGGCCCGGGTGTCGGGCTGGGCGACGCGGAAGTGGAAGTCCGGTTCGGTGAAGAACGCCAGCGCCGCCGCGCGGTCCGCCGCGTCCGACGCGTCGTACGCGCGGGCGGACCAGCGGGGCGGTGTGGTGTCCGCGGGTGTGCTCATGGGTCCTTCCTCGGCCGTCCGGCGGCTGCGGGGATCGGGGGCGCCGGGCTCACAGGTCCCGGGCGATCTGGAGGCGCTGGATGTTGCTCGTGCCGTCCATGAACTCGAAGGCGTAGACATCGCGGCACCACTTCTCCAGCAGCGGATGCCCGAGCAGGGACGCGGGGCCCAGCGCCGTGGCGGCCCAGTGGGCGACGGTCACGGCGAGGCCGGTGGCGTGCAGCTTGGCGACCGACGGCGGCCGCTGGTCGTCCGGGTCGTGGTCGACCGACGCCGCGGCGTCGTACACCACCTGGCGGGCCGCGAGCAGCCGGGCGGTCATCACGTCCGCCGGGGCGAACCCGGGCCGGTGCCGCTGCACGTACTCGGTGATGGCCATCGCGGTGCCCAGGGCCAGCGCGCCGATGTGGACGCGCATGTAGTTGAAGGTGCGCACGGCGCCCCAGACGCCCCGCTGCGAGAGCCGCAGATGGCTGCCGAGGACCATGTCCTCACGGACCGGCGTGCCGTCGAACTCCAGCTCGCTGATCCGCGCGCCGCGCAGCCCCGTCATGTCCAGGGGGCGGGCCGTGAAGCCGTCGGCGGGGCACTCGACGAGGACCGCGCGGATCGACAGCGGCGACGGGCCCGTGCGGGCGAAGACGGCGCCGACGGCGCCGCGGGTGCCGTTGCTGATGTAGCGCTTGGTGCCGGTCAGGCGGTAGCCGCCGTCGGGGTCCCGGTCGAGGCGGGTGCCCATCATCGTCGCGTCGCTGCCCAGACCGGGCTCCGTCATGGCGAAGAACGTCCACGTCGCACCGTCGCCGATGGCGTCGTAGAAGTACTCCTTCTGCGCCTCGCTGCCGAGCGCGTCGACGACCGCGCCGGCCAGCGAGGGGCCGGGGCTCGCGGTGAGCATCGCGGCGTCCCCACGGGCGAGTTCGACGGTGCCGACCACGCGGGCCAGGCAGGAGTCCGTGTCGTGGGCCCGGATCCAGTCGGGCGCCGAGGACCCCAGGTACCGCCGGGGGGTCGTGGCGCCGCGGACGATCTCCAGGCCGGGGGCGTCCAGATGGGCGCCGATGGTGGTCGGATCGGCGTCCACGGACAGCGCCCGGGAGCGGAGGTCCGGGACGGCCTCCGCGAAGAGCGCGCGCATCGCGATCAGCGCGGGGTCCAGGCCGGTCATCGGACGCCGTCCCGGACGACCCAGCAGTTGGCGACGAGTTGGGAGACATGGGCGCTGCGGGCGGGGCTCTCCACGAGGAAACCGCTCGCGCCGAGCAGCTTGGCCGCCTCCCAGTCCAGGGCGGTGATCCGGTCGTGCACGTCGCCGATCGTCGCCACGGTGGGGGGCACCACGTGCAGTTGGGCCCGGATGGCCTCCACCGCGGTGAGCAGATCGGCGAGGGTGCCGAGGACCAGCTGCTTGCGGATGGTGGGCTCGCCGCCCGAGGTGCGGTGGGTCAGGTGCTCGACGGCGTGTCCCGTGAGCCGGCGGGTGGCGCCCAGGCGGACCGCGGCGAGGCCGGCGGCGAGGGCGACGAGCTCGGGCTCGGGGGCCGCGGTGCGGTCGCCGCACCGGATGAAGGAGACGCCCTCCGCGGCGGCCACGTGGTGGGGAAGCACTTCGGCGTCGGTGGTGACCCAGGCGGACGGTACGGCGGCGACCGGGCCCGGGGCGGCGGTCGTGTCGAATCCGTCGAGCGCCACGGCCAGTCCTGCGGCGAGTCCGTCCGCGTGTGCGGCCTGCTCGCATGCGGCGATCATGTCCGTCATTCGGTCCCTCCGGGACCCTCGGATGCCGTCCCGTCGTGGCCGAAGCCGGCGGGGGACCCGGGTGGTTGCTCGGTCTGACAACGACGTGGCGGCATGGCGCCGCCCGGTACGGGCGGCGCCATGCCGGGGTGTCACGCGGCCTTGGTGGCGGCCTTCGTGGCGGCCTTGGTCGCAGCCTTGGTCGCAGCCTTCGTGGCGGCCTTGGTCGCAGCCTTGGTCGCGGCCTTGGTGGCAGCCTTCGTGGCAGCCTTGGTCGCGGCCTTCGTCGCAGCCTTCGTCATGGTGTTCACCTCCGTTGAATTACTTCATGAAATAGCCACCCGGCTTTTTCCGTCCGATGAGAACCCGCCCGGAAAGACGGGGTCGAATATCGGGGGAAGCGCCGGCACGGCTTAACTGTGTTACCGCCACCGGATGTTTCGTCCGGCGGCCGATGCATTGAAGGCTGGCGAATCCCGGAGGGTGCTGTCAAGGAATTCACGGGCCGCGGTCCACCCGGCCCGCTGACAGCTTTTCGCCGTCCTTTTGGTGACAGCGGACCTCGGTATGTCGGAACAGCGCGGTCGACCATCATCGACGGTGGTGTCCCGCGCGAGTACGGAGGATCGAAGGCCAATGGCGAAGAGCGCGCGGCTGGGCCGCGGACAGCGGTACTTCTGGCTGCACCACCATCAGCTTCCGCCCGGCAGCCGCCACGACACGCACATCGTGCTCGATCCGCCGCTGCCCGAGGGCATCGCGCCGGTCCGGATCAAGGCGGCCCTGAACTACCTGGTCCGCCGCCACGAGGCGCTGCGGACCACCTTCCCGATCGGCGCCGACGGCCTGCCCGAGCAGCGGATCCACCCGCCGGCCGCCCTGCCCGTGCGCCAGGCGACGGTCGAGGCCGACGGGACGCCGTCGCCCGCCGAGGCCGTCCGGCAGTGCACGCAGGAGGACTTCGACCTGGCCGCCGACTGGCCGGTCCGGGCCTGCCTCGTCACGGCGGCCGGGGTGCCGAGGCGGCTCGTCCTGGTCCTCAACCACGTGGCCTTCGACGACTGGAGCATCGACACGTTCCTCACCGAACTGGCGGCGCTGCTCGCCGGAGCCGTCGCGGGCCGGCCCGCGCAGCTGCCCGCCGTGCTCACCCAGCCCGCCGAGCTGGCCGCCGCCGAAGGGGCCGCCACCGGTCCGGCCCACGCGGACCGGACCGGGCCCTGGCGGGAGGAGATCGCGCGGCTCCCCGCGGACCTCTTCGCCGCCCGCCGCGAGCCGGCCGCCGCACCCCCCGCCGCCGGCAGCGCGGCCCTCACCTCGCCCCGGCTGCTGCCCGCCTCCCGCGCGGTCGCGGCCCGCTGCAGGGTGTGGCCCTCGGCGGTCCACCTCGCGGCGTTCGCGGCGACGGCCGCCGCCTGGACCGGCGGCCGCCGCGTCCCGTTCTGGCTGTTCACCAGCCACCGCGACGGCGACGCCAGCATGGACGTCCTGACCTGCATGTTCGCCCCGCTGCTCACGGCCGTCGACCTCGCGGACGACCCCGCCTTCTCCGAGATCGTCCGGCGCACCGCCGACGCCCTGGAGCGGGCGAAGGGCCTGCCGGGGACGGCGTACGACGAGACCCTGGAGCTGCTCGCCGAGGAGGGGGCCCGGCGGGGCGCCGAGGTCCGTGTCGAGACCGAACTCAACTTCCTCAACTACGCGCCCCGTTCCTGCGGCACCACCCGGACGCGACTGGTCCGCAACCCCGAGCCGGAGGCGTGGGCCCGGTCCGGCTCCGACGCCTACTTCCGTATCCACGAGTGGGCCGACGGGGTCACCGTCGCCCTGCGGGCGGCCGGTTCGGTGCTGCCTGCCGACGACGTCGAGCGCTTCCTGCGCGGCTACGAGGAGCTGATCGTGGCGCACGCGGACGAGGCGGTGGACCGCCCGCTGAGCGAGATCACGCGGGTACTGGACTTCCCCGCGCCCGCCCCGGCACCCGCCTCCGCGCCCGCACCCCACGGCGCGGCCCCGGCCACGTCCCCCGGCGCCCCGGAGCCCGCGGTCCGTCCCGCGGCCGCGGCGGCGCTCGTCGCGGCCGTCGGCCGGGTCAACGGCCTGGACACCGTCGACCCGACGGCCGGCTACGTCGCCGCCGGTGGCCGGCTGCTGCGCGCGCCCCGCGTCCTGGAGGTCCTCCACGACGGCGGATGGACGGGCCTCGGCGTACGCGACCTCGGCGGCGTCAGGCCGCTGGCGGCGCTGGCCGGGCGGCTGACGGAGGTGTGAGTGCCGGGACCCCGGGCCGCTTTGGCAGGGAACGGACGGGAAGAAGCTGTCACCGGCGGACCGGGGGAACAAGAGGGCGGGAAGACTAATGTGACGGGTGCGGGTCTCTCTGTCGCCGCGGCTCGGTGAGTGTTCTTCCCGTGGCCCGGGCGATCGTAATTCCGGCCCGCCTATGAATTCTTCTTCGCCCTCTCCGGAGGGGAATCGCCTCGGGTGTGTCCCTGATTCGCGGGGAATGCGCCGGGCGGTTCACTCCGCGCGTGCAGCGCCCCCATTCCACCATCATCCCAGCCATGCGGAGGACGTGCCATGGACGAGCAGAAGGTCGCCGAGCACATCAGGATCTCGCTGGAAGCGGTGCTCAACCGCGAGGTCGGCGAACTGCTTCCCGAGACCCGGCTGTTCGAGGATCTCGCGTTGGACTCGACGAGCGTCCTGGAGCTGCTGATGAGCCTTGAGGACACGATCGGTCTGGAGATCGACCCGGACGAGCTGGACGCCGATGTGTTCCGGTCGTTCGGAAGCCTGTCGGAGTACGTGATGAACCAGCAGCGGAAAGCGGCGGCGTGACCGCCGGACGCGCACCGCAGGCGGGAGCCCGAGCGTGACGATCACGATGTCCCGGGTGGCCGCGCGTGTGCCGGACCGGCGGGACTCGGTCGACGAGATCCTGGCGCGGTACGACCGCCCACGGGCCGAACGGCGCCTGTTCACGCGGATCTTCGGTCTGCGGACGAGCCCGTCGCTCGCCGAGGGCGAGAGCCTGTTGGAGCTGCTGCTCGACGCGGGGCGCGAGGCGCTCGGCGGCCGGCGGGCGGATCTCGTGCTCTACGGGCACACGCTGCTGGTGCAGCCCTTCGGCCACCACGACGAGTTCGTCTCCCGCGTACGGGAGCGGCTGGAGCTGCCGGGCGTGCCGGTCTACGGGATCTCCCGGATCAACTGCGCCTCGGTGCTGCGCGGCGCCGACCTGGCCGAGCGGTTTCTGCGGCGGCCGGAGGCCGGACCGGCGGAGACCGTGCTCGTGTTGGGCGGCGACCAGGGAAGCATGGGGGACATGTCCCGCATCATCCCCGGGTTCGTGGTGTGCGGGGACGCGGCGGCGGCCGTCGTCATGGGCCGCGAGGGCGGCCCGCACCAGGGCCGCTACCGCTACCTGAGCGGCGCCGCGGTGCGCGACGCGAGGTTCCACCGCAATCTGCGGATGAGCACCGAGGAGACCCGCGAGTTCGGGACGGCCTGTGTCGAGGGCATGGTGCGCGTGATCGACGAGGCCCTGGAGCGGGCCGGCCTGGGCCGCGACGACGTGGACTGGATCATGCCGCACATGTCGAACGCGTTCGTCTGGCGCGCGGTCAGCGGCGGTCTCGGCATCCCGATGGAGCGGGTGTACCTGGACCTGCTGCCCGACCAGGGCCACACCTTCGGGGTGGACGCCCTGACGGCGCTCGACCACGCCGACCGGACCGGTCGGCTGAAGCCCGGCATGCGGTGCGTGCTGGCCGCCCAGGGCATGGGCGCGTACTTCCAGGCGGCCGTCGTCGAGGTGACGGAGGACGCATCGTGACGGCGGCGGGGGCGGACGCCCCGGGACGGGGCGTACGGATGGACGGCGGTTTCGGCGGGACGGCAGGCGGGCGCGGCCCGGGGCTGGTCGACTCGGACGCGCGGCTGAGTGCCCTGCGGGCCGGTGTGGCCGAGGTGGCCGTGGAGCTGCGGGAGCACGCGCTGGCCGTCGACGCCGACCCGGAGGGCGTCGCGCTGCCGGCGGGATCGGCCGCCGCGGCGCTCATCAGGGCGGCGGCGGAGCCCGAGGACCGGCGCGGTGCCGGTGAGGTGCCGGAGCTCCTGAAGGGGTACGGCGGTACGTGCCTGGAGCGGGTCGTGGCCACGCTGGAGCTGGCGCGCGGGGACGCGGGCACGCTGCTGGGCGCCCCGGGCCCGGCGCTGGCCGGGATCGTCGTGGACGCCCTGGGCAGCGCGGAGCAGCGCGACCTCTTCCACGCCCGGGTCGCCGACGGCCGGACGAGGACGTTCTTCGCCATGACGGAGGAGGCGCACGGCAGTGACGCCACGGCCATGGAGAGCAGGCTGGAGCGGCGCCCGGACGGTCTGGCGCTGACCGGCCGGAAGCGGTACATCGGCAACGCGGCCCGGGCCGGGATCGGTGTGGTCTTCGCCCGGACCGGGCCTTCCCCCCTGTCGATCCGCGCGGTGCTGGTGGAACGGCCGGCCGAGGGCTGGAACGGCCGGCGGCTCGACACCCTCGGGCTGCGCGGGGCGTATCTGAGCGAGATCGCGTTCGACGGGGTCCCGCTCTCCGAGGACCACGTGCTCGGGCAGCACCTTCCGGTGTCCCGGCGTGGTCTGTGGGGGGCTCTGCAGACTTTCAACAACGTGCGGATCCAGGTCGGCGCGATGGCGGTCGGCACGGCGCTGGCCATGCTCGACCGGGTGCGCGAGCTGGCTCCGGAGGCCCCGGGCGGCGAGGTGCTGCGGGCGCGGGCCGAGGCGGCCAGGGAGGTGGCGTACCGGGCGGCGGCCGAGGTGGACCGCGATCCCGATCCGCGGGCGCTGCCGTCGATGGCCAAGCTCACCGGCAGCCGGCTGCCGGTGGCGGTCGCGCACTGGGCGGCCGCGGTCCTGGGCCCCGGCGGCCTGGTGGCGGACCCGTTCCTGGAGAAGTGGGCGAGGGACGCGTACGGCTTCGAGTTCATGGAGGGCACCGGCAACATGCAGCGCGTGCACATCGCCGACGGCCATCTGCGGCGTACGGCCCAGCGGGCGGGGGCCGCCTCGTGAACCCCGGCGCACCGGTGCTGTCGATCGACGCCCTCGCGGTCGCCGTGGAGGATTCCCCCCGCTACTGCGACGCCGGGGGGTCGCAGGCCGCCGACGGCATGGCCGGGATGTTCGGCGGATGGGACGCGGCGGACGGGGAGGCGGACGGCGGGCTGCTCGCCGGGTACCTCTCGTCGGTGGCCGAGCACAGCGGCATGCCGGTGGACGACCTGCGCATGCTCACCGCGCGGGCGGACGGCGAGGACATCGTCGAGACCGCGCTGAGGGCGCTGGGGCCGCCGCCGGGGCCGCAGCCCCTTGTCCTGGTGCACTCCGGCGCCGACCGGGACACGCTCAGCGCGGCGCTGCCCCGGCTCGTCCACGAGCGGGGCTGGGAGGTCACCGAGGACATGGGGATCACCCATCTCGGCGACCTGGGCGGCGCCGCCGTCGTGGACCTCGTGTCCTGGTGGGCCGCCGACGGGGCGACGGCCGTGGTCCTCGACCAGCCGCTGTTCGCCCTGGCCGGCGCGCTGCCCGAGCGGCTGACCGCCGTCGCGCTCCGCTTCGGCACCGGGGACGGCCCGCTGCGGGTCCTCGGCCGGGGCGAGGGCGGGCCGGTCCCCGACAGCGACCACGTCTTCTCCGGTCCGGGCGCCTGCGGCGGCTGGCCGGAGCTGCACAGGGCACTTCGGCACGACGAACCGCGGCCGGACGACCGGATCCTCGTACGGTGCGGTGTGCGCGAGCACCACGCCTGGGTCCTGCTGAGCCGTACCGCCGGCACTTTCAGGGAGCTGTGATGATCACACCCACGATTCGGCATTTCACCGAAGCGGACATTCCCGAACGTACCGCCCTGCTGCGCGAGCAGCGCTTCCAGGCGAACCTGACGGACTTTGCGGTGGTGTCGAGTGACGCTGCTCTCGTCGTCAACCAGACCCGGACGATCGAGGGGGAGCACCGCGTCAAGCGGATGTACGCGATGTGCCATCCCGACGGCAGGACGCTGGGTTTCGCCTGGATCACCTCGATCGACTGGCGGTCCCGGAGCTGTGAGCTGTCGTTCGGCGTGCTGCCGCGCTACCGCGGCGGTTACGGAGCGGCAGCCGTCGGGGCCATGCACCGGTACATCCGGGAGGAGCTCAACATGCGGACGGTGATCAACCAGGTCCTGGTGCACAACACCATGCTGGTGTCCGCCGAGGGGCTCGCGGAGCAGGCCCAAGTCCGCTGCTCGCACGACTCCTTCACCGCCGGCGAGTGGCGCAGCTCCTGTTACTGGACGCAGGACGCCGACGAGTACGAGCGGTCGATGGCGGAGCACGAGGAGCGGCGCAGGGCGATCGCCGCCCGTATCCGCGCAGGTGCGGGGGGTGCGTCGTGAGGGTGGGCGTCGACCTGCTGAGCATCGAGCGCTTCTCGCGTGTGGCGCGGCACGAGCGCTACCGCACGCTGGTCTTCACGGAATCCGAACTGGCGGAGGCCGACGCGCTGTCGGGCCCGCGGGTCGTCGAGCGGCTCGCCGGGCGGTTCTGTGCGAAGGAGGCGACGGCGAAGGTCCTCGGGCGCGGTCTCGGTCAGGGGCTGGGCTGGCGTGACATCGAGGTCGTCGGCGACCGCTGGGGCGCGCCGAAAGTGACCCTGCGTGGCCGGGCCCGGAGCATCGCCGACGAGGCGGACATCGACCGGGTGGAGATGTCGCTCTCGCACCATGGGGATTTCGTCGTCTGCGTCGCCGCTTCGGTTCCTCGCGACGTGGGGACATATCCAGCCATGAATGGGGGATGAACTCCCGTTACACAGGGAGGGCAGTTCGGTAATAACGGACCACTTCCCCCTCGGAAATCGATGCTGACCAGCAGTAACTCAGGAATCTTTGCCATGGCTTAGTTCAGATGATCATGGCCGAGACGTACTGTGGTGGAGCGTTCGCGCAGGGCCTGGCGGCGCATCCGAATGCCGTTCCCATGGGGGGGAGGGGGCATGCGATTTCGCATGCTCGGGCCGCTGGAAGTCGTCGGTCCGGAAGGCTCCGTGCTCATCACCGCCGAGCGCCAGCGCATCATGCTGGCGCTCCTGCTGATGGAGGCCAACCGCGTCGTACCGACCGAGCGGCTGGTGGACGCCGTGTGGGGTGACGCCCCGCCGTCCACCGCGCGCGGCCAGATCCAGATCTGCGTCTCCATGGTGCGGGCCAACCTGGCGAAGGTCGGGCTGACGGACGTCATCCACACCCGCCCGCCCGGGTACGTCGCCGAGATCGCCGACGACGACCTCGACCTGCGCGTCTTCGACCGTCTCGCACTGGCCGGACGCGCCGCCGCGGAGGCCGGCCGGTACGCGGAGGCCGATGCCGTCTTCGCCGAGGCACTGTCCCTGTGGCGCGGCGACATCCACATCGACAACGGCGCCCTGCGGACCGCGCTCCAGGCGCCCGCCGCCCGGCTCAACGAGCAGCGCCTCGCCGTGGTCGAGCAGTGGGTGGACGTCCAGCTCGCGCTGGGCCAGCACCAGCAGCTCGTCGAGCAGCTGATCGACCTGGTCATGCAGAACCCGCTGCGCGAGCACCTGCGGGCCCAGCTCATGACGGCCCTGTACCGGTCGGGCCGGCAGGCCGAGGCGCTGGAGGCGTACCGCGCCGGACGCCAGGTCCTGGTCGACGAACTCGGCATCGAGCCGGGCGAGGAGCTGCGCCGGCTGGAGGAGGCGATCCTCTCCGGGGAGCTGGACACCACGCTCCCGCCGCCGCCCGCGCCCGCGCCGCCGCCCGCGCCCGCCCCCGCCGCCGAGGGGTCCGGGGTGCCCCGCCTGCTGCCGGGCGCCATCGCCGACTTCACCGGCCGGGACGCCATGGTCGCCCGGCTCCGCGAGGTCCTGGAGACCGACGCGGGCGACTCGTACGGTCTGCGGATCCTCTCCGTCACGGGAAAGGGCGGCGTCGGCAAGACGACCCTCGCCGTGCACCTGGGGCACCTGCTGGCCGACCGCTATCCCGACGGGCAGCTGTTCGCGAAACTGCGGGGCCCGTCCGCCCAGCCCGTACCGCCCACCCAGATCCTCGAACGCTTCCTGCGCAGCCTCGGCGTGCCCGGCACGGCCATCCCGGACAGCGTCGAGGAGCGCGCGGAACTCTTCCGCAACCACATCGCCGACCGGCGCGTCCTCATCGTCCTCGACGACGCGATCGACGAGGCGCAGGTGCGCTGGCTGCTGCCCGGCTCCTGCTCCTGCCCGGTCCTGGTGACCAGCCGGTCCCGCCTCACCGGCCTGGAGGGCACCCACGCCGTCCAGCTGAACGTCTTCACCACCGACCAGGCGCTCCAGCTGCTCTCCCGCATCCTCGGCGCCGAGCGGGTCGAGGCCGACCTCCCGCACGCCCTGGAGCTGATCGAGCTGTGCGGCGGCCTCGCGCTGGCCCTGCGGGTGGTGGCCGCCCGGCTGGCCGCCCGGCAGCACTGGACCCTCGGCCACATGGTGGCGCGCCTGCACGACGAGCAGCGGCGCCTCAACGAGCTCACGCACGGCGGGGTCGGCGTCCGCGCCAGCCTCGCCCTCGCCTACCAGGGGCTGCCCGCCGAGGCGCAGTGTCTCTTCCGCAGGCTCTCCATGCTGGAGGCCACGGACTTCTCCTCGTGGGTCGCGGCGCCGCTGCTCGACCTCGACGTGGCGACGGCCGAGGACACCCTGGAGCTCCTGGTCGACGCGCAGCTCGTCGACGTCGAGCTGATCGACGGCCTGCGGGCCCGCTACCGGCTGCACGACCTGGTCCGGGTCTACTCGCAGGAGTGCCTCGCGGAGAAGGAGAGCACCGTCCAGCGCGCGGCCGTGCTCTCCCGGGTGCTCAGCACCTGGCTGCACCTCCTGGAGGAGGCCCACCGCCGGGTGTACGGAGGGGAGCACGCCATCCACGGCGACGCCCCGCGGCGCCCGCTCGACCGGTGGGTCGTCGACCGGGAGGTCGCCGATCCGGTGGCCTGGTTCGACGCCGAGCGCGGCAGCCTCATCACGGTGGTCCGGCAGGCCGCCGCCGCCGGTCTGGACGAACTCTGCTGGGATCTCGCGCTGACGTCGGTCGCGATGTTCGAGAACCGGAACTACTTCGACGACTGGCGCACCACGCACGAGATCGCCCTGGCGATCACCCAGCGCAACGGCAACCGGCGCGGCCGGGCGGCGATGCTGTACTCGCTGGGCTCGCTGCACATGTTCCAGTACCGGCTGGACGAGGCCGCCGGCCGGCTGACCGTGGCGCGGGACCTGTTCCGGGAGGTCGGCGACCCGCACGGGGAGGCGCTGGCACGGCGCAACCTCGCCTTCGTCGACCAGGTCCGGGGGCATCACGACGCGGCGATGGAGGGGTACGAGGAGGCGCTGGCCCTGCTCGTCCAGGCCGACGACCCGACGGCCGAGGCACACGTCCTCAACAACATGGCGAAGATCCGCCTGGAGCGCGGTCTGGTGCGCGAGGCGAAGCAGACGCTGGAGGCCGCGCTCGCGGCGGTGGAGCGCTCCGGCGGCCTTCGTATACGCGCGCAGATTCTGTGCCGGCTGGGCGAGGCGCACCTGGAGACGGGCGATGTCGCCGAGGCCGAACACGCCTTCAGCGAGGCCATGGAGAGCATCCGGGCGGCCGGTGACCAGGTGGGCGAGGCGTACGCCCTGCGGGGTCTGGCGACGGCCCGGCACCGGCAGGGGGCGCACGACGACGCGATCGAGATGCTGGAGCGCGCCATGGTGATCGCGGACCGGGCCGACGAGCGGATGGCCGTCGGACGGATACGGCTCGCGCTGGGCGAGGTGACCGCCGACCAGCGGTATTACGGCCGGGCGCGGGAGCACCTCGCCGCGGCCCTGGAGGTGTTCGAGCGGATGGACGCCGTCGGCTGGCGGGACCGGGCCCTGCGGGTGCTCGACGGCATCGCGGCGGTGGGGTGAAAGCGCGGAGATAGCGGCCCGGTAGAGAGACGGGCGACGGTGGGCCCCCGGGTCCGCCCGAGGGGCCGTGGCGTCCGCAACCCAGGGAAGAGGCCGGTGCAAGGTGAATGTCGACGTGTCCGTCACCGACGGGACGAACGGACAGCCCGTCGACGGGTTGCCGATCCGGCTCGAACGGTTCGACCTGGACCGCTGGCAGCCGGTGTGGAACGGGATCACCGGTGCGGACGGGCGCGCCGACTGCGCGGTGGACCCCCGGGACGTGCCCGGGGCGTTCCTGCTGACGCTGGAGACCGCCCGGTACTTCACGACGCTCGGCCTGCGGCCCTTCTACAGCCACATCACCATCGCGTTCTCCGGCGAGGAGATCCTCGAACGGCAGGAACTTCCGGTGGTGGTCACTCCCCGCGGATACACGGTCTGCGCCGTCGGATGACCCCGTCCGGCGCGTGATAGCGATCTGGTAGGACGTTGAGAAGGGGACCTCGTAGAACTGGATGCGTCGACTCGGAACATCCGGTTTCCAGGTCCTCGGAAAAGAGGAGTTCAACATGTTTTCGTACTTCGCTTCGATGTTCGGTTTCATTGGCGCCACCCCGAACAACGAAATCATCTGGAGCTGACGCACGCGAAGCTGAGATGCCATGAGTATCTCGGTCCGTGTGTTCGACTCCACCACCGGTCGGCCCGTACCGGATCTGGCGATCTCCCTGTGCGCCCAGGAACACGGCGTCTGGCCCTGCGTGGCGCGAGCCCGGACGGACGGTGAGGGGAGAGCCGGCTGGTCCGGACCCCGCCGCCTGCCCCGGGGGGTCTACCGGCTCGTCTTCGCCACCGCGGAGTACTTCCGCGAGCAGGGCACCGAGGCCCTTCACACCGAGGTCATCCTCTCCGTGCGGTACGCGGGGGACTCCTCGGACCTGCACATCCCGCTGTTCCTGAGCGCCTGCTCGTACTCCACCCACAGCGGTTCTCCCACCATCACCGCCGGCGCGGCGGCGCATCGGAACTGACCGGAAGAACCCGGCCGCCCTCCCCGGAGCGGCACCGCGGTGTCTTCCGCCTTTCCGGCATTCCTCCTTCCCGTACTCCCGATGAAACAGACGGCGGCGACATCGCCCTTTCGTGGCGTTTTCGCGTGGTTGAGCCCGAGGTGACGCTGTAAATGGACGCATCGATGAACCCCCTCCAGGACCGGTCCGCGGCGGACGAGCCGATAGCCATCGTCGGCATCGCCTGCCGGCTCCCCGGCGCCGCCGACCCCCACGCCTACTGGCGGCTGCTGAGCGAGGGCCGTGAGGCCGTCACCGAGGCCCCGGAGAGCCGCTGGCCCGCCGGTACGGCCGCCGGCCACCGGCGAGCGGGCTTCATCGACGAGGTCGACGCCTTCGACGCCGCGTTCTTCGACGTCTCGCCCTTCGAGGCGGCCGCGATGGACCCGCAGCAGCGCCTCACCCTCGAACTCGCCTGGCAGGCCCTGGAGGACGCCAGGATCGTCCCCTCCCGGCTGCGCGACAGCGCCACCGGCGTCTTCGTCGGCGCCATCAACGGCGACTACGCCACCCTGCACGACCGCCAGGGCGAAGAGGCCGCCAGCGCCTACACCCTGACGGGCATTCAGCGCGGCATCCTCGCCAACCGCGTCTCCTACGCGCTCGGTCTGCGCGGCCCCAGCATGACCGTCGACTCCGGCCAGTCGTCCTCGCTCGTCGCCGTCCAGGCGGCCTGCGAGAGCCTGCGCCGCGGCGAGACGACCGTCGCGCTCGCCGCCGGCGTCAACCTCAACCTGCTGCCCGAGACCACCGACACCATCGGCCGCTTCGGCGCCCTCTCCCCCGACGGACGCTGCTACGCCTTCGACAGCCGGGCCAACGGCTACGTCCGCGGCGAGGGCGGCGCCGTCGTCGTCCTCAAGCCGCTCTCCGCGGCCCTCGCCGACGGCGACCGCGTCCACAGCGTCATCCTCGGCGGCGCCGTCAACAACGACGGCGGCGGCGACGGCCTGACCGTGCCCAGCCCCCGCGCGCAGGAGGACGTCATCCGCGCCGCGTGCGAGCGCGCCGGACTGCGCCCCGAGGACATCCAGTACGTCGAACTGCACGGCCCCGGCACCCCCGTCGGCGACCCCGTCGAGGCCGCCGCGCTCGGCGCCGCCCTGGGCGGCGGCCGCGCCGGCGACACCCGGCTCGTCGTCGGCTCGGCGAAGACGAACATCGGCCACCTCGAAGGCGCGGCCGGCATCGCCGGACTCCTCAAGGTCGTCCTCAGCATCAGCCACCGCAGGGTCGCCCCCAGCCTCAACTTCCGGGAGCCGCACCCGCGCATCCCCCTCGACGAGCTCGGCCTGCGCGTGGCCGTCGAGAACCAGGACTGGCCCCGATCCCAGGACCGGCTGGTGGCCGGCGTGAGCTCCTTCGGCATGGGCGGCACCAACTGCCACCTCGTGCTCGCCGAGCCCCCCGCCGAAGCCGCCGCGCACGCGCCCGTCGACGCCCCGTCGGCCGACGCCGCGCCCGCCGACGCCACCGCCCCCTGGGTGCTGTCCGCCCGCTCCGCCCCGGCCCTCCGCGGCCAGGCCGAGGCACTCGCCCGCCACCTGGCGGACCACCCCGGCACCGACCCGGCCGACATCGCGCGGTCCCTGGTCGACACCCGCGAGGAGTTCGAGCACCGGGCCGTCGTCCTCGGCACCGACCAGGACACCCGGCTCGCCGCGCTCCACGCCCTCGCCGGGAGCCGCGCCGAAGCGGGCCTCGTCGAAGGCGTCGCCGTGCCCGGCCGCACCGCCCTCGTCTTCCCCGGCCAGGGCTCCGAATGGCCCGAGATGGCCGCCGCCCTGCTCGACGAGTCCCCGGTCTTCGCCGCGCGGATCGCCGAGTGCGCCCAGGCCCTCGCCCCGTACGTCGACTACGACCTGCTCGACGTGGTGCGCCGGACCCCCGGCGCCCCCGGCCTCGACCGCCTCGACGTCGTCCAGCCCGCCCTGTGGGCCGTGATGGTCGCCCTCGCCGAGCAGTGGCGCGCCCAGGGCCTCGTACCGCACGCGGTCATCGGCCACTCGCAGGGCGAGATCGCCGCCGCCACCGTCGCCGGCGCCCTGTCCCTCGCCGACGCCGCCCGCGTCGTCGCGCTGCGGGCCCGGGCCATCGTCCGTCTGGGCGGCCGCGGCGGCGGCATGATGTCCGTCGCCGCACCGCTCGACGAGGTCACCCGCACGCTGGCCGCGCACACCCCCGACGTGTCGGTCGCCGTCGTCAACGGCCCCCGCTCGGTGGTCGTCTCCGGCCCCGCCGCGTCGCTCGCCACCGCCGCCGGCGCCTTCGAGGAGGCCGGACTCCGCACCAAGCTCCTCCCGATCGACTACGCCTCCCACTCGGCGGCCGTCGAGGAGCTCCGCGAGGAGATCCTCCGCGAACTGGCCCCCGTCCGCCCCGTCTCCACCGACACCGTCTTCGTCTCCACCGTCACCGGCGAGCCGATCGACACCGCCGGCCTCGACGCCGAGTACTGGTTCCGCAACCTGCGCCGGACCGTGCTCTTCGCCCAGGCCACGCGCACCGCCCTGGACCTGGGCTGCCGCACCTTCGTCGAGTGCAGCCCGCACCCGGTGCTCGTGGGCGGCATCGAGGAGTCCGCCGAGGAGGCCGGCCTGACCGCCGCCGCCGTCGGCACGCTGCGGCGCGGCGACGGCGGCGCCGAACGGCTGCGCGCCGCGCTCGCGGAGGCGTACGTCCACGGCGCGGGCGTCGACCGCACCACCCTGGGCCGGGTCGCCGGGGCGCTCCCCACCGACCTGCCGACCTACGCCTTCCAGCGCGAGCGGTACTGGCTCGCCGGCCACGGAGAGCCGTCCGCCGGCGCCGTGGAGGCCGCGCCGGTGGCCGTCCGGTCCGCCCGGGAGCTCCTCCGCCTGATCGTCGACACCACCGCCGTCATCCTCGGCGAGTCCGGCGGCCACGGGATCGACGCCGCCCTCACGTTCAAGGAACTCGGCCTCGACTCGCTCGGCACGGTCGAGCTGCGCGGCCGGCTCTCCGCCGCGACCGGTCTCCCCCTGGGCACCACCCTCGTCTTCGACCACCCGACGCCGCGGCGGCTCGCCGACCACCTGCACGAGCGGCTGCGGACCGCCGCCCTGCCGGCGACCGCCGCCACCACGCAGCCTGCCGCGGGACCCGCGTCCGACGACGACGCCGTCGCGATCGTCGCGATGGGCTGCCGCTACCCCGGCGGGGTGACCTCCCCCGAGGAGCTGTGGCGCCTCGTCATGGACGGCACCGACGCCACCAGCGAGTTCCCCACCAACCGCGGCTGGGACCTGGACGCCCTCTTCGGCCCCGACAACTCCGGCACCACCTACGTCCGCCGCGGCGGATTCCTGCACGACGCCGACGAGTTCGACGCCGGCTTCTTCGGCATCAGCCCCCGCGAGGCGCTGGCCATGGACCCGCAGCAGCGGCTCCTCCTGGAGACCAGCTGGGAGACCGTCGAGCGGGCCGGGATCGACCCGGCCGCCCTGCGCGGCTCCGACACCGGCGTCTTCGTCGGCGTGATGGCGAGCGACTACGGCCCCCGCCTCGACCAGCCGGTCGGCGGCACCGACGGACACCTCCTCACCGGCTTCCAGACCAGCGTGGCGTCCGGCCGCATCGCCTACACGTTCGGCTTCAACGGGCCCGCGCTGTCCGTCGACACCGCCTGCTCGTCGTCGCTGGTCGCCCTGCACCTCGCCGTGCAGGCCCTGCGCCGCGGCGAGTGCTCGCTCGCCCTGGCCGGCGGCGTCACCATGATGTCCCGCCCCGGCACCATCGTGGAGTTCAGCCGCCAGAACGGCCTCGCCGTCGACGGCCGCTGCAAGCCCTTCTCCGCCGCCGCCAACGGAACGGCCTTCGCCGAGGGCGTGGGCATGCTGCTCCTGGAGCGGCTGTCGGACGCCCGGCGCAACGGGCACCGGGTGCTGGCCGTGGTCCGGGGCAGCGCGGTGAACCAGGACGGTGCGAGCAACGGTCTGACCGCGCCCAACGGTCCGGCGCAGGAGCGGGTCATCCGCCAGGCTCTGTCGGGTGCGGGTCTCTCGCCCGACGCGGTCGACGCCGTCGAGGCGCACGGCACCGGCACGGCGCTCGGCGACCCGATCGAGGCCGAGGCCCTCCTCGCGACCTACGGCACCGGGCACTCCCCGGAGCAGCCGCTGTGGCTCGGCTCGGTGAAGTCCAACATCGGGCACACGCAGGCCGCCGCCGGTGTCGCCGGCGTCATCAAGATGGTCATCGCGATGCACCAGGGCGTCCTGCCGGGCATCCTCCACCTCGACGCCCCGTCCCCGCACGTCGACTGGTCCTCCGGGACCGTCTGCCCGCTGGACCGGACCACCCCGTGGCCCGAGGTCGACCGGCCGCGCCGGGCCGCCGTGTCGTCCTTCGGCATCAGCGGCACCAACGCCCACGTCATCCTCGAAGGACTGCCGGGGACCCCCGACGCGGAGCCCGCGGACCGCCCGGCGGAACCGGCCGAGCCCGCCGGGGAACGACTGCTCCCCTGGGTGCTCAGCGCACACGGCGAGACGTCCCTGCGCGCCCAGGCGGCCCGCCTGCACGAGCGCGCCGAGGGCGACGCCTCCCTGCGCCCCGCCGACGTGTCGTACTCGCTGGCCCGCACCCGGTCCCTGTTCCAGCACCGCGCGGTCGTCACCGGCCGCGGCCGCGACGAACTGCTCGCCGGACTCGCGGCACTCCGCGACGGCACCGCCGCCGCCCCCGTGGTGACCGGCCGCGCCCGCTCCGTCGCCCAGACCGCCTTCCTGTTCACCGGACAGGGCGGCCAGCGCACCGGAATGGGCCAGGAGCTGTACGCCGCCTTCCCCGTCTTCGCCGAGGCGTTCGACGAGGTGTGCGCCGCACTCGACGCGCACCTGGAACGGCCCCTGCGCGAGGTCATGTGGGCCGCGCCGGACAGCGCCGACGCGGCGCTCCTCAACGAGACCTGCTACACCCAGCCCGCGCTCTTCGCCTACCAGGTCGCCGCCTTCGCCCTGCTCGGCTCCCTGGGCGTCCACCCGGACGAGATCGCCGGGCACTCCGTCGGCGAGATCGCCGCCGCCCACGTGGCCGGCGTCTGGTCGACGGCCGACGCGGCGCGCATGGTCACCGCCCGGGGACGGCTGATGCAGGCCCTGGAGGCCCGCGGCGCGATGGTCGCGATCGCCGCCTCCCTCGACGAGGTCCTGCCCACCGTCGCGGGCAAGGAGGACCTGGTCGGCATCGCGGCCGTCAACGGCCCGGAGAGCGTGGTCGTCTCCGGCGACGAGGACACCTGCCTCGCCGTCGCCGCCCACTGGCAGGACCTCGGCCGGCGCACCAAGCGGCTCACCGTCAGCCACGCCTTCCACTCGCCGCTCATGGAGCCGATGCTCGCCGAGTTCGCCGACGAGCTCGCCGCGCTGACCTTCCACGAGCCGCGCCTCTCCCACGTCACGGACCTGATCGGCACCGGCGTCACCGCCGGCTGGGCGGAGCCCGCGTACTGGCTGGAGCAGATCCGCAAGCCGGTCATGTTCCACACGGCCGTACGCGAACTCCACGACCGCCAGATGTCGGTGTACGTGGAGGTCGGCCCGAGGGCCGTCCTGTCCGCGATGGCGAAGCAGAGCCTCGACGGCGAGGCCGCCACCGTGGCCGCCCTGTACAGCCGCGACCGCGCCGAGGACGAGGCGCTGCTCGGCTGCCTGGCCGAGACGTTCACGGCCGGCGTGCCCGTCGACTGGGCCGCCCTGGCGGGCGACGGCACCTCCGTCGACCTGCCCACCTACGCCTTCGACCGCCGCCGCAGCTGGCTCGCCGGCGGCCAGGAGGCCGACGTCGCCTCCGCCGGTCTGCGCCCGACGGCCCACCCGATGCTCCGCGCGGTCCTCGACGTCGCGGGCGACGACGGCGCCGTCGCGACCGGACGCCTGTCGGTGAACGACCTGCCCTGGCTGGCCGACCACCGCATGGGCGGCCGCCTGATCGTGCCCGGCACCGCACTGCTCGACCTCGTGCTCGACGTGGCCGACCAGATCGGCTGCGACCACGTCGACGAGCTGACCTTCGAGTCTCCCGTCGTCCTGCCCGACGCGGGCGACCTGCAGATCCAGGTCGTCGTCACCGGCGCCGAACCGGCCCGTACGGTCAAGGTGTTCTCCCGTACGGACGCCACCGCCGAATGGGTCCGCCACGCCTCCGGCGCCGTCGGCGTCACCTCGCGGGCGCCCGCCGCGGGCCAGGACTGGGCGACCGCCTGGCCGCCCGCCGGCGCGACCCCGGTCCCCTTCGACACGGCCTACGACGAGCTGGCGGACGCCGGCTACGAGTACGGCCCCTCCTTCCGTGCCGTGCGGGCGGTGTGGCGCCGCGACGACACGGTCTTCGCGGAGATCGCGCTCGCCGACGGCACCGGTGCCGAGGGCTACGGGCTGCACCCGGTGCTGCTCGACGCCGCCCTCCACCCCTACGTCGCGGGCTCCGGCTCCGGCGAACTGCGCCTGCCGTTCGCCTTCCAGGACGTGTCCCTGACCGCGACCGGCGCCACCTCCCTGCGCGTCCGGCTGACTCCGGACGGCCCCGACGCCCTCGCCCTCGACGCGGCGGACGGCGCCGGACAGCCCGTCCTCTCGGTCGCCCGGCTCGACGTGCGGGCCGTGCCCGCGGCCTTCCTCGCGGAGACGGCCGACACGGCCACCCACCTCTACCGGGTCGGCTGGGAGAACCTCCCGGCCGGCGACGGGAACACCGCCACGGCGGTCACCGTCGGCACACCCGTCACCGGGCTCACCGGCCACCACGACCTCGGCGCCCTCGCCGCGGCGGTGGACACCGCGGGCCGCCCCGACCACGTGGTCCTGACCGTCCCGGTCGGCGGCGACGTGCGCACCACCACGGCCACCGCCCTGACCTCGGTCAAGGAGTGGCTGGCCGAGGACGCCTTCGCGGGTGCCCGGCTGGTGCTCGTGACGCGCGGTGCTGTGCGGACGGGTCCGGCGGAGCCGGTGGATCCGGCGCAGGCCGCGGTGTGGGGTCTGGTGCGCTCGGCGCAGTCGGAGAACCCCGACCGGTTCGTCCTCGTCGACCTCGACACCGCCGTCGGCGAAGCGGCCGACGCGCTCACGGCCGCACTGGCCTCCGGCGAGCCGCAGCTCGCCGTCAGGGACGGAGCACTGCGCGTCCCGCGCCTGGCGCGTGCGGCCGAGGACGGCGTCCTGGTGGCGCCGGCGGGCGAGCCGGCCTGGCGTCTGGAGGCGAGCGGCGACGGCACCCTGGACGGACTGGCGCTCGCGCCCCGGCCGGAGGCGCTGCGCCCGCTGGAGGCGGGCGAGGTCCGGATCGGCATCCGTGCCGCGGGCCTGAACTTCCGTGACGTCGTCGTCGCCCTCGGCATGGTCGAGAGCCTCGCCGGACTCGGCTGGGAAGCCGCCGGTGTGGTCCTCGAAGTGGGCCCCGACGTCACCGGACTCACCGTCGGCGACCGGGTCATGGGCCTGGTGACCGGTGCCTACGCGCCCGTCGCCGTCGCCGACCGCCGCACCCTGGTGCGGATGCCGGACGCGTGGTCCTTCACCGAGGCCGCCTCCGTACCGCTGGTCTTCCTCACGGCGTACTACGGGCTGGTGGAGCTGGCGGATCTGCGGTCGGGCGAGTCGGTGCTGGTGCATGCCGCGACGGGTGGTGTGGGCATGGC